>JAICRQ010000219.1 GCA_025966435.1 Anaerolineales bacterium
CGGCGATTTGTTGAAATACATGGGTGAGACGGAACAGGTATTACTCACCACGACAGATCTAAATCTTTTCACGCCCGAGTTCGCCGATAAGGCAGAAATCTGGCGCGTCGAAGGTGGAAGAGTAGAGAAATAGCATCATGTCGTTGCGAGGAGGGCGTCAGCCCGACGAAGCAATCTCCAAGCTTTTACGAGGAGATTGCTTCGGTCGCTATGCTCCCTCGCAATGACAAAAATCTCCTTATGACATTAACCGACCCCTTCCTTCAATCCGCTCTCGAAAAAATTGACTCGCCCGATGTCATCGGTGTTGGCATCGTAGGCAGCTATGCGCGCGGGCAGGAAAGCAAATACAGCGACGTGGATTTTGATATCTTTGTTAGCAGGCTGCCTGAAAATCCCTATGACCGTTACACATTGCGCTACTGGGATAACAAACTTATCAGCCTGAAATACACCTTGTTCGATGATGAACGTTCTGCGTTGACGAATCCTCGCCGCGCAATCTGGGCAGTCCCGGGCTTGCGCGGGATGAAGATCTTGCTCGATAAAAATGGTTCGATGTCAGCGCTGCAACAAGCCGCGCAGGAGTTCAATTGGTCCACGTTGCAACCCTTGGCAGATGAATTTGCCGCGGAAGAGATGATGGGCAATGCAGAAGAAGTGCACAAGATCTTAAGTGGCTTGGCACGTGAGCATGAGTCTACGGTTCTCTATGCGAGCTGGGGCTTGGTGAAAAATATGTTGGAAACTGTTGCCGTGCAGCGAGGGCTTATGATCGTCAGTGAGAATCGCTATTTCGATCTGATTCAGGATTCCGTGGGGCGCGATTCCGAATGGACGCGTGCCTTCCGCACCGCCTGGGGACTGGGCCCGAATGGTTCTGGATACCAACAGCGCGGCGCCGCGGCATTAACGTTGTATCGCCTGAGCGCAGAGCTGTTCCGTGGATTGGTTCCTGATAAGCATCGTGAGGTAGTAAATAGGACATTACAGTTGATCGAGGAGGCTGGTTACTCGTGAATCCCCTGGCAGAACGTGCCATTAGAGTCCATGAACGGTTGCTTGCTTTTTATGGCGAACCCGTTTGGCGCAACCCATTGCCCGCCATCGATGAATTGGTCTCGACCATCCTTTCGCAGAATACAAACGATATCAATCGCGACCGAGGTTTTACTTCGTTACGGACCAAGTTCCCCACCTGGGAAGAGGTGCGTGACGCGCATCCCCAAGATGTCATCGATGCTATTCGATCGGCGGGACTCGCCAACCAGAAGGGTCCGCGTATTCAACAAGTGCTGCGTTCGATCACGGAGGAAAGAGGCAGTTTGGATTTGTCTTTTTTGGAGGACCTGTCTGTGGATGAGGCGCGCGCCTGGCTGACGAGATTTCATGGCGTGGGTCCAAAAACGGCTGCCATTGTGCTGTGTTTCTCACTTGGAAAACCCGCCTTTCCTGTGGACACGCACATCTATCGCGTAACCGGACGGATCGGACTCCGCCCGGAGCGGATGACCGTGGAACAGGCGCACCCGCATCTCGAAAGCCTCTTCCCACCCGAGACATATTATCCTGCGCACTTGAACATCATTCGCCTGGGACGCGAAATTTGTACGGCGCGCAGACCCTACTGTGAGAGATGCCCCATCGTAGATTTATGTGATTATGGGAGCGCAAGAATGAATGTACCGCTTTCTACATAAGCCGTATGCCACGAAATGAAGAGGATAGTCAAAACAAGGATGCAGGCATTTACCCGCATCCTTGTTTTGACTGTTGCATGTTTTGTTGATAACGAATGTCAAGTACTGGACTTTAACGCACGACAGTCCATCAGAGGCTGGAATTGATACGTTCCGACTTGTGCGGGAATGACAGCTGTTTGAAACTTTTCCAACTCCACTTCTTCCTTATTTGTCTTCAATACGGCCTTACCTTCAATGACTGTGATGGCATGGAAGGATTCGCCTGCGGTACCCAAATCAATTGTGTTGGACCCTGCAGAGAGCAGTTCAAGCGTGAAATAATCGCTTTCTACGAGCGCATGTTGCGTGCCGTCGCCTGTTGTCGGAGGAGAGGTAATCGGCGCTGAGAAATCCGCGCGCGTCGCGCGAATCGATTTGTCGATATGCAGTGGGCGTTTTTCTGTGGCGGGGCGTCCCCAATCGTAGACGCGATAGGTCCAATCAGAGGTTTGCTGCACTTCGTAGACCAGTAAGCCAGGTCCCAGAGCATGCAGCGTCCCGGCAGGCATAAAGACAGTATCCCCTTGCCTGACATTTACATATTGCACATGGTCGATGATCGTCCCGTTGCGGATGGACTCGGCAAGTTGCTCAGAGGACGTATTTGGCTTGAGACCTGCGATCAATTTTGCATCCTGCTCCGCATCCAAAATATGCCATGCCTCGGTCTTGCCGAACTGACCCGGTCCCTCCAGTTCCACGGCGAGCTCATTGTTGGGATGCACCTGCAGCGACAGCCACTGCGCGCAATCGAGAAGTTTGATAAGCAGAGGGAAACGCGTTCCGGTGCGGGACGTTGTCCTTTTTCCCAACAGAGCGGCGCCATATTCTTCTGACGCTTCTCCGAGTGTTTTCCCTGCTAAGGGACCGGATTCGATCACATCGCCCTCCCACACGACCCAGGCTTCAGCCGTTGGATAATGTCCGGGGCGCAGCCGCTCGCCGCCCCAGATATAGTCACGATAAGAAGGCGTTAACTTAAGAAAAGAGTTGAGTGTCATAAATTTGTTACCTTTAAAGGTTCATCTTAGCGGTTATCCCCATCGCCGCGAATTTTGCCTCGCTCCAATCGATCGTATAACTTAGCGATATTATATTCTGCAATTTCATCCAGCGATAAGTCTAGCTCGGTTGCAACCTGTGCAATATACCAAAGCACATCTCCGAGTTCGGCTTTAAGCGCCTCACGCGTTTCTGCGCTAATCTGACCATCTCTATCGCGGAATACTTTCTTGATTTTGCCCGCCACCTCACCCGCCTCGTTGACAAGTCCCAGTGTAGGATAGATCACAGGATGTCCGATGGCAGGATAGCCAGCAGTTCTGCGTGATTTGGTTTGGTACTCACTAAATTTCATCCTATCTCCGAGTTTAATGTCGATATACACTATCTATAAAATCGTGCGGGAGCTTCTTATAAGAGGAATGAAAATGCCACGTCCTCTTCTTTTGAAGGGAACGTGGCACCTATTGTAACTTGAGAAAAGATTATCTCACACTGTTTCGAACTGCCAGAATCAGATACTCCATAAAAGCACTCAGCGCATCATCGGAGGGTGTCCTTGTAAAGGCGTTCCACTTTTCAAGTAGCTGCTGGTTATTCGTCTGCTTGATCAGTTCGTCAATTTTAAATACATCCGAGGGGTCATCTGACATGGAAAATACAAATAGGACCTCCGCCAGTTTGCCCGCTGCATCGATCTGAGCATCGAGTTTTTCGCCCTGGTCCTTTGACTTGCTCAGGTCGTCCTGCGCAGTGGTCAAGTCGGTGTTTGCCTTTTCCAAATCGGTCTTCGTCTGACTGAGTTCGGCATTCACCTTCTCATGCTCAAGCGTGAGAGCTGTGTGCTCCGATGTAAGATTGTCATATTCACTCTGCAGCGCTTCATATTGTTGTTGCGTTGTATTGAGCTGCGTGTTAAGTGTGTACGCCCAGTATCCCACCCAGGCGAATGACAAAAGAAACAGGATTGCGAACAATCCCAGCGCGATCCAGGCGACGATCAGCTTTGAACGCTTCTTCGCTACCACAGGAGTAGACTCTGGTGGTTTAACTACATCCTGCGGGGATAATGAGTCCATCCCTTCGTTCGGTTGGGCGGGAAGTAAATTGGTTTGCATGATTCCTCCAGAAAACGTGCGAAAATGATTTGGTTTCGATGTTGTAAGCCGTAGTGATGACCCCGGCATCTATCAAAATTATATACACATGGTAGGTAAGAATCATTGAGCTTTCGTTGTTGTTAAGTCATATCTTTCAGATGCCGAATGTCACATTTCTGTTGATCTGAATTAGCAAGAAGTGACCTCCACGACTGCGGGGACTATTCGAATCAATAGTAGAGCCTCCAAAACAATATCGTTTTGGAGGCTCTCGTGTTTTGACGATCTTTTCTTACAGACTGGGGGATACTTCAAGCGCCTTTGCAATCTTCTTTTGCGCGTTGTTGTCGTTCACCTTGTCTCTTAAGAGATGTAGCTGGGCAATCCCTTCGCGGGTCGGCATATTCTGTAGCGACCAAAGGCAGGCATTTCCTAACTTCGTCGCTTTTGCTTTATAGCTGGTGATGGCTAACCCAGCGAGCGCAAGCGCCATAGCGGGATCCTGCGAAGTGCTGGATAACCAAACGAGCCCCTTTAAGATCGTCGCGTTAGTGGATGACATCTTCGGCTGATCCACAAGAGGAAACCAATGCGAAAGCTTGATGAACAGATATAGATCACCGATCGCATCGATATACTGATCCGCTTCGGCGAGCCATCTCCGGTTGGGGGTAGGACCCGCCGCCTGTGTACAATGCCGCAAGAGCTCTGCCCAGGCTGTTTTTGCTCTCGAGTTCATTGCGTAGATTTCTTTGAGAGCGGTATCTGCCCAGGCGTCTCCAGCGACCAGAGGCAGGCTGACCTGTGTTTCGCCCATTAGCTCCTTCAACTGCAGAATCCATCGGCGGATTTCCACACTCATGCTGCCTGCTTCGATGGATCGGGCTAATCGCTCGATCGCCTCATGCAGTTCCGCACTCATGGGATGGTGCTTGAGATAGCCCCCTGCCACTTTGATGACTTGGGGGACACCACTAAAGTAGACGTAAGCAGAGGCGCTGGACTGGGCCGCTGACCAATTCAGCATCGCAATGACATCACTCTCCTGAAACGGGATGTTGAATTGGAGCATATGCAGAAAGGCTTCGCGCATCTTCCAACCCTTTTGCCAGGCATGCTGGTCCTGCTGGCCATAGGACTTGAGCCAGTGCTGGTCCAGCCAGGCAAGCATTGCCATGACGATGACACGCCGCGTTTGCGGGTCTGCATTTTGAAACCTCACCCCCAGCGTAAAATTTTGCAGCTTGAATGGGTAGATTTTTTGCTTATCCTGTGTGGCGAACGCTTCCACTAAAGCTTTGGCTTCGGAACGAAGAGTCGTTACAGGAAAGGTAGGTTTGATCTGGTTTAACATCAGGACGTCTTCCTTCTATCCGCTACTGAGCGGAATGAACTAAGAAATGTGCTGAAAGCACGGAAGTCCCTAGATGAAGATGATCTCGCAAGACTGGCAGAGCAGGCTGGTTATTTCCCCAAATTGTGGACGGCAAAGCATTTCTTTTTACCCAGGCTGGAAATCATTTCATCGCATATCAAAGGTTCAGGAAGCATGGGACTGTTGACGAGTGTCTTTAGTTTTAGAACATTTGTTCTAATTATATATGTTTTTCTGAAGATGTCAATACGTTTGAAAATTTGGGACTAATCTTTTCCACCTTGCTTGTTCTTCCGGTATGAAGGGAGCATATAACGTAAGTCGATCTGCCACACCAGCATAACGTTTCTGTAATTCATCTGCCAGCTTGCTCTCCTCAGTCATCAGACAGAATTCATTGAGCATCTCATCGGTGATGAGCATCGGCATCTCAGCCCATTCCCCTCTGGCTGCATGAGCCGATAACTTTTCAGAGGTACCCGCCCATCCGTGCAAATCCATCACCGGTCGATAGGAGGGCGTGGAGGCATAGAAGGAAATCTGTGTACGCGCAGAGTTCATTTCTTCCGGTGTCGTGGCGACGAACGCGGTAATGCAAACGGAAATATCCTCTCGTTTGCGACCCGTCTTTTTTGTACCTTCTTCCATCGCAGGGAGAATGACTTCACGTACATATCGCGCGCTATGCAATGGGTGCACATGGAATCCTTCACACAGCTCGCCTGCGAGTTTGGCAAGGCCTGTATTTACTCCAGCAACATAAATGGGAATGTTCGGATGTTGGATGGCGCCTGGATTGAAAAACGGCGACATCAGCGTGATCTTGTAATACTCGCCGCGGTAGTTCAACTTCGTCCCGTTCTGCCAGCAGTCCCAAAATGCGCAGATGATCTGGATCTGTTCGCGCAACTTGCGTGTGACAGAATCGGGCCACGGCTGCCCAAACCGCCGCTCGATATGCGC
>JAICRQ010000313.1 GCA_025966435.1 Anaerolineales bacterium
CTCTGTGCTCAATCATGTGCTCATGCACCAGACCGTGATCGGTGAAGAGGCACTCAAACAAATGGATATAGCGAATGAATATCCTGATGTGGTCATCGGCTGCGTCGGCGGAGGCTCGAACTTTGCCGGGATCGCCTTCCCATTCCTGCGGGAGAATTTGAAGAACGGCAAGAGGACGCGGCTGCTAGCTGTCGAGCCCACCGCTACACCCAGCTTAACCAAGGGCGTCTACACCTACGATTATGGCGACACTGCCAAAATGGCGCCGGTTGTTAAAATGCATACGCTCGGTCACGATTTCATCCCTCCGAAAATCCATGCCGGCGGTTTGCGCTATCACGGCATGGCTCCCAGTGTTTGCGGCCTGTATGATGCAGGTCATATCGAAGCAGTGGCGGTCAAACAAATCCCGACCTTTGAAGCCGCGCTTCAATTTGCGCGGACGGAAGGAATTGTCCCTGCACCGGAGGCTGCTCATGCAATTCGCGCCGCGATCGACGAGGCGCTGGATGCCAAGGCAAAGGGCGAAAAGCGCGTGATCCTGTTCAATCTTTCGGGTCACGGCAATTTTGATATGGGCGCGTATGAAGCCTATCTCAGTGGAAAATTGGAAGATTACGAATATCCCGCTGAAGCAGTAAATGAGGCAATGAAGCATCTGCCTCAAGTCCAGTTAGCTTAATCCTCGTCCAAATGAACACACTCACCGAATTCAAGGTGAGTGTGTTCATTGATGAGCAGGTTTAAATGTAATTCGCATCAATTCGAGTAAACTTGGGGGCATGACCGTACATAGCCCAACTTCACCGCTGATCGAGATCAAAAATCTTTGCAAGGTCTATCAAACACCGGCTGGGGATTTTACGGCAGTCAACGGCATCAATGTGGAAGTGCAAAGAGGGGAATTTGTCGCCATCATTGGAAAGTCGGGGAGTGGAAAATCCACGTTTATCAACATGATCACTGGCATAGACCACCCTACATCAGGGGAGATCTGGATCGACGGCGCGTCCATCCACTCTTTCAATGAAGGACAAATGGCAGCATGGCGTGGGCGAAACCTGGGGATTGTGTTTCAATTCTTCCAGTTGTTTCCCACGCTGACGATCCTGGAAAATATCATTCTCCCCATGGAATTGAATAAGCTGTATTCAAAAAGCGAGCGCAAGGAACGCGCCATGCACCTGCTCGAAAAAGTGGAGATGACCGCGCAGGCGCATAAATTGCCTTCTGCCATCTCCGGCGGGCAGCAGCAGCGCGTGGCGATCGCACGAGCGCTGGCGAATGACCCTCCTTTGCTCGTAGCTGATGAACCGACTGGCAACCTCGACTCTAAAACGGCTGAGAAGATCTTTTCCCTGTTCGAAGATCTGGTTGCAGCAGGGACGACGATTCTGATGGTCACGCACGACAGCGACCTGGCGCGCCGCGTGAATCGCACCATTTTGATCTCGGATGGCGAGGTGGTGAACGAATATTTGGTGCGGGCGCTCTCCACGCTGACGCAGGATCAGCTCGTAGAAATCTCACGCACGATCCAGCCGCAAATCTTTCAGCCGAATTCTGCGATTATCCGCCAGGGTGAAAAAGGGGATAAGTTCTATATCCTGCTCAATGGAAAAGCGGATGTGTACATCCACAAGCCGGGCGGGAGTGAGATCCAGGTAAGCCAGCTGAAGCCCGGTCAATACTTTGGAGAAATGGCGTTGCTGGGCGGCGGAGTGCGTTCCGCAACGGTTAAGGCATCCCAAGATGGACCTGCCTCTGTCGTCGCGTTGGATGAGAAAGCGTTCAACTCTCTGATCGATGAATCGCGTTCTCTGCGCGAAGAGCTGATGGGACTCGTAGAAAGACGAAATACCTATCACCAGCTTCAAACCCTTTCCTCCCTGGATGAACATGTGCTGAGCTCCATTCTTAAAGACAAAGAGCCGATAGTCCATAAGGAAGGTCACGAAATCATCAAACAAGGGGATGTCGGCGACACGTTTTATCTGCTGCTGGATGGTCAGGTGGACGTTCTCGTCAAAGATGAGCAGGACAGTGAAGTGCTGGTCAATCAAATCTCGCGCGGAAGTTTCTTCGGCGAAATGGCATTGATGGGAAATAAGCGCCGCAACGCAACGGTGCGCGTGAGCAAAGGACATTCGGCAAAACTGATCGAACTGGGCGTCGGCGAGTTTGACCGGCTGGAAGATTCCTCGGAAGATTTCAGGACCCACGTCTATGGCGCGGCGGGAGCGAGGAAACGTCAGCTTGAAAATACGCGAGGGCAAGGCATCGAAAAATGAGCGTACGCCGCACGAAGATCCTGCGTGATTTGCTCGTCAATAAATCGCGCAGCCTGCTCGTGATCCTTGCGGTTGCCGTGGGAGTCGCGGCGTTTGGCCTGATGATCACGGGTCGTGTGGTGCTTGAGGAAAATTTGCGAGATGGGTATGCGGAAACTCAACCTGCGCACACCATCCTGTCGCTTTCCCCGTTTGACGAGAGTCTGCTCAGACACGTCCAGGCTCTGGATTACGTTCTCTCCGCGGATGGCCGGCGCGTGGATCAGGCACGGGTCTTATCTGGAGCCGATACCTGGCTCAGCCTCCAGATCGATACTCTTCCTGATTTCTATTCTGCCTCGGTCAACAAATTGACTGTGGAGGACGATGCGGTTTTGCCTCCACCTGTCAATTCAATTTTGTTCGAGCGCTCCCTGAAAAACATCATGGATGTGGGCGATTCCATCGAAGTGCAATTGCTCAATGGAGAGATACATACGTTGCGAGTGAGCGGCTTTGTCAATGATCTTTCCCATCTACCTTCGGAGATCAGCTATTCGGGTTTTGGCTACATCTCATCTGAAACGGCAGATGCACTGGGATTCAAGAATAATTACAACCAGTTGTTAGCCGTCTTTGCGAACATAACCACGCGGGGCGACGTTGAGGTGCAGACCACAAAATTGGTGGAAGATCTGGAAAAGGCGGGCTATTACGTGTTGGGTGCGCACGTACCTGTTCCGGAAAAGTATATTCTTGGCGATAGCATGAGCTCAGTATTGTTAATCCTGAATGCCCTAGGCTTGCTGACTCTGATTCTGAGTGCGTTCCTCGTCACCAGCGTCATGTCCGCGATCATGTCACAACAGATTCCCCAGATCGGCATTCTGAAATCCCTGGGTGGACGCATTCATCAGACCATGTCCTTGTATTTTCAGGAAGTTCTGTTGTTTGGCGCGCTGGCTTTGCTTCTCGCGATTCCCATGGGTCTAATCGGGGGATACTTTCTGGCGGATGGTGTTGCCACAGCGATGAACTTCAGTGTAAGGCATTTCCGCCTGCCAAGCATCACGCTGATTCTGCAGGCATTCAGCGCCTTGCTGGCTCCGCTGCTGGCTTCCGCGGGTCCGATTGTTTTAGGTTCGCGCATTACCATTCGTGAGGCGATCAGCAATTACAAGCCGGAATCCGGGGCACGCCTGGGACTGCTGGGCTGGTTCGGTGATTTGCCGCAGTTAGTCAATCTGTCCGTCCGCAACACCTTCCGTCGCAAGGGCCGGCTGGTGTTGACATTTGTGGCGCTGTTCCTGGCAGGGACGATGTTTATTGCCATCATCGGGATTCGACAGTCCATGCGCCTCGCGTTGAGCGAATTGCAGAACGACCTGAATTACGATGTCGGTGTGGATTTGGCTAGCCCCTATTCTGTTCGCAAGATAACGAGGGAAACCCTGGCACTAGAGGGGGTCCGCGCCGTGGAAGCCTGGGCGGTAAATCAGGGTCGGCTCGTATTCAACGATGATCATTTGAGCGGCAGCATTATCTTATACGGTGTTCCCGAAGGGACACAGATGACTCGCCCAGGCGTGATCCACGGTAACTGGCTCTCCGGCGTCTCGCGTGGAATCTTCGTCAACGCAGATTTTCTCGATCTTTCTCCAGATTTGAAAGTTGGATCAGTGATCACGCTAAATATTGCAGGGCGTGAGGAACAATGGATGATTGTAGGCTCAAGCGGGCGCGGGTTTATTCCTGTGGCGTACGTGTTTTACGAGGACCTCACGGAGGACACCGGCCTGGACGGGCTTGCGAACCGGCTGGTCATTCAAACTACACGGACCGACCCGGTCTTTCAATCTGCCGTCGAATCGAGCGCGTTATCCCGTCTGGAGCAGATCAACGTTGAGGTTTTAGGTTCGCAAACCACCACGCAGCTCAAAGCGACCAGCGCGGCGCAGATGGATATCCTGATCGTCCTCCTGCTGGCAATGGTCGTGTTGATCGCATTGGTCGGCGGGTTGGGGCTTGCTATCACGATGAGCTTGAACGTGATTGAACGTACGCGCGAAATCGGAATTCTGCGTTCCCTCGGCGCCCAGAATGGTGTTGTGCGGCGTGTGGTAATTATCGAAGGGTTGGTCATCGGTTTGATCAGTTGGGCGCTGTCCATTCCATGTTCGATTCCATTTGCCATGTGGCTTGGCGATTCCCTGGGAAAGTCCCTGCTTGCCAGACCGCTCGACTATATCTTCTCGGTCCCTGCTGTGTTGATGTGGCTGGGGTTGATGACTATAATTTCCGTGATTGCCAGTCTGATTCCCGCGCAAAGTGCGGCGCGTTTGACAATCCGCGACGCGCTC
>JAICRQ010000159.1 GCA_025966435.1 Anaerolineales bacterium
ATGGCAACCCGGAGGCGGTCTTTGTCTCACGCAATATCAAGGTCAGAGCGGCACGAACGGTCGGCGCCGATGGGAGACATTTGAAGCTGACGTTGGAGGATGAGCACGGCACTTCGATGGATGCCATCGGGTTCCGCCTCGGTCATCTCAAGCCTGATCTTCCACCCTACATAGACGCTCTATATCGCTTCGAAGTCAATGAATTCAACGGACGCCGGACTCTGCAACTGAATTTGAAAGACCTAAAGCCTGCTGGGTTGCCTGATTAGGGACAGTAAGGCGGAATGCCATTTCGCCCTACTTCACTACATCTCCTTCAACTCCTCTTCCCGTTCGGGGATAGTAAATTTATGGATGCTTGAGTAATCCACAACAGAGGGGAACAGCTTATTGAGCAGCACAGGGAAGATCCACAGCCACGGAATGAGCCACATGGCGCGCGGACGACGCACCAGTTGCACGACCGCGCGCCCGACGTCCTCGGCACTCAGCAAAAGGAATTTGGGAGTAGCGGTCTGCGTCTTACGCTTAAAGCCTGCGTGCTGGCCAAATTCAGTCGTTGTGACCCCTCCCGGATAGATCATCGAAACCTCAATCCCCCAAGGCTTGACTTCACGCCGCAATGCTTCTGAAAACCCGTGAACGGCATGTTTACAGGCGGCATAAATCGTGTAGGTCGGGGTCGCAATCAGCCCTGCAATCGAACACATATTGATGACATGACCTGACCGCTGTTTGATCATCACAGGCAGAGCCTGCCGCGTGGTCTGCACGACACCCAACACGTTGACATCGAACTGTGCCTCGATATCCTTTTCAGGGTCGAGTTTTTCCAGCCAATTCAGTCTCCCAAACCCTGCGTTATTCACAAGAACGTCGATGCGTCCAAACGCATTCATTGTCTGAGTGATCAGCGACTCGATATCTTCCAGCCTGGAAAGATCTGCCTGTATCACGAGCGTCTCAGCCCCAGTTTTCATGTCATGGATTTCTTGCGCCAGCGCTTCGAGCCGGTCTAAACGGCGGGCAGTCAGCACTACCTTTGCCCCCTCCCGCCCAAACTGACGGGCGGTCGATTCCCCGATCCCTGATGATGCACCCGTCACAACAACGACTTTTCCATTGATTTCCATCTGCAACTCCTGTAACATGAAAAACGCGATGTCTAATATTACTGCAAATTACTCTTAAAACCTTTTTCGTGTGCAACTCTTCTCTCATTGCAGCGTATAAGAAGTGATCTGACTTGCGGGTTGGAATCTGTACTTCAGGAGAAACATATGAGCACACAATTCACAAATCCAGAAAAACCTACGTTTGTAAATGTCATCGCATGGATGACTCTTGCCAGCGGCGTTGTCAACCTCTTCTGGGGGCTCGGGCTGTCCCTCACAGGGCTTTTGAGCATCGTCGGCATTATCTGCATCCCCTTCATGCTTCTGCCGACCATCCTCGGCGTCTTTGAGATCATTTATGCCGCAAAATTGATGAGCAATCCACCGCAAACCACCCAGCCATCCACCACGATTGCCATCCTGGAAATTGTCAGCGCGCTGGTGGGCAACTTTTTCTCGGTGGTTGTTGGCATCCTGGCACTGGTCTTTTACAACGATGTGAGCGTGAGGGACTACTTCTCTCGCTTGAATGGAGTTGCGCCGCTTGTGCCCGTGGCGCCCGCTGTTCCGGCACCACCCGTTGACCCCACGCCTCCTCCTGCAGAACCACCTTTCCCGGGTGATGAAACGCCAAATAGTTAAGACACGCTTTCAAGAAGGGCTTCTGAACACATTAAATTCGGAAGTCCTTCTTGAATCAAACGACTTTCCCCCTTGACTCTCACTCCCCTCAACCATACAATGGACAGTAGATAACTTAACGGGTAACAGGGAAGAGACTCTTCGTTCGTCCAGCAGTTGAACTGCTGAACGAACAAAGGGCGCCGAAGGTGCAAGTCTGGCAAGGCGAAACCAGATGAAACTCTCAGGCAAAAGGACCCTGTACCCGACGGAACTCTGGAAAATTCGTTGACCTGCGGGTCGCGATACCGACGGTGAAAATTTAGCTGGATAGTTGAGTCATTTGATAGCTGGGTCGTTGGAAAACCACCTGACTACAAAACAACTCAACTACAAAACTAAATGAATCTCTCAGGTCACATTACAGAGGCGCGCGATGAATTTCGTGCGCCTTTTACATTTAATCGCCAAATCCTTTTCCAAGGAGCAAAACCTGATGAACGCACCCGCCAACCTGAAATACATGAAGTCCGATGAATGGTTTGACCAGGAGACCGGCGCAATCGGAATCAGTGACTTCGCCCAATCCGAGCTTTCCGACATCGTCTTTGTGGAAATCCTGGTGGACGAAGGCGACAACATCGATGTAGGCAAACCCATTGCCTCTGTGGAATCGGTCAAGGCGTCGGCGGAGATTTACGCGCCCGCCGCTGGTACAGTGACCGCAGTCAATCGAGCTTTATCCGACAAGCCCGAAACGCTCAACAGTGACCCGTATGGCGAAGGTTGGATGATCAAGCTGGCTGGCGGTACGGCTGCCGAGGGAATGGATGCGGCTGCCTACGAAAAATATTGCGAGGAAAGAACACATTAGTCAAATCATGTCGTTGCGAGGAGCGAAACGACGACACTCCCTGGCACCGCCCGCCAGGGCAGGTGAGCAATCTCCTGTTAGATAGAAAAATCTTGTCGAGAGAAATCACAGGTTAAGGGGAGATTGCTCCCCAAAGTACGCTCGCAACGACATCTGAAAGGTAACTTATGACTTATATCCCCACCTCCCCCAAAGAGCGGGATGCGATGCTGGAGACGATCGGCGTCAAATCGCTGGACGATTTGTTCGAAGCCGTTCCTGCTAAACACCGCTTCCCCGAATTGAATCTGCCGCCTGCGCTCACCGAAATGGAAGCGCTGAACGAGCTTTCCGGTCTGGCACAGGCAAATGAAAATGTGCGCAGCGACCTGATCTCCTTCCTCGGCGCGGGCATGTACAACCACTACATTCCCTCGGTTGTAGACCACATCCTGCGCCGCGGCGAGTTCTATACGGCATACACGCCCTACCAGCCCGAGATCTCACAGGGAACGCTACAGGCGATCTTTGAATATCAATCGCTCATGTCTGCCCTGACAGGCATGGATGTGTCCAACGCCTCCCACTACGACGGCGCGACCGCCACAGCCGAAGCCGTGAACCTGGCGTATGCGCAGTTCCGCGGCAAACGCAGGAAAGTTGTCATCTCCCCCACTGTACATCCGCAGTACCGCGCGGTCATCCGCACGTATGCACAAGGCATGGAGTTGGAGTTAGCAGGTGACGATCCAAACATAAACGTCGAATCGCAGCCGAATGAACTGGCAGATTTGGTTGACGACACAACCTGTCTGCTCATCGTCCAGTATCCCGATTTCTTCGGGCGTGTCTATGATTACACTAAACTCATCGAAACCGCGCATGCTAAAGGCGCGCTGGTTTGCGTCGTGGCGAACCCGACCGCGCTCGCCTTGTTCAAGACTCCCGGCTCGATGGGCGCGGACATCGTCGTGGGGGATGGTCAGCCGCTGGGAATCCCGATGTGGTACGGTGGTCCCAGCGTTGGCTTTTTCACGACCCGTAAGAATTATGTCCATAAAATGGCGGGGCGTCTCGTCGGCGAAACGATTGATAACCGTGGTCAACGTGCCTACGTGCTCACCTTGACCGCCCGCGAACAGCACATCAAACGCGAACGCGCTACATCTAACATTTGCACCAATCAGGGCTTGATCGCTCTTGGAACGGCTGTCTATTTGTCGCTGCTGGGTAAGAAAGGCTTGCGGCAGGTCGCCGAGCTTTGTTACCAGAAAGCGCATTACGCTGCGCAGCAATTGAGTCAGATCGACGGCATAGGCTTATGCTTCACGGAGCCGTTCTTCCACGAGTTTACACTCTGCGTCGATCGACCCGTAGCAGAAGTGAATGCATATTTACTGGAACACGGTATCTTAGGTGGCTACGATCTCAGTCAGGATTATCCCTCCCTCCAGAATCATATGTTGATCGCCGTAACAGAGATGAACAGCAAGCAGGATATAGACGTACTTGTGGAAGTCTTATCGGAGGTGAACCATGGCTGATGCTGTGATGGAACCCAAAGTCAGGACAGAGCCCAAAATTGTCGAACCCACCATCTTCGACCTCTCCTCGCCCGGGCGCATTGGCGTGACCATGCCCGCTTCCGACGTCCCCGAAACGGCTCTGCCTCCCGAAGAGCTCCTCCGTCAGGACCTGCCTCTGCCCGAGCTCGCCGAAGTGGATGTTGTCCGCCATTACATGCGCCTCAGCAAATTCAATTACAGCGTAGACAGCGGCTACTACCCGCTCGGCTCCTGCACGATGAAGTACAACCCCAAGATCAACGAAGACACCGCTCGGTTGCCGGGATTTTTATACACACACCCCTTACAGCCAATCGAAACGGTGCAGGGCAACCTGGCATTGATGTATCAACTGCAGAATTGGCTGAAGGAGATTGCAGGCTTTGCCGCCGTGACATTGCAGCCTGCTGCGGGCGCGCACGGAGAATTCACCGGCGTGCTGATGATGCGCGCTTATCACAAATCGCGCGGTGATACAAAACGGACGAAGATGCTCATCCCCGATGCCGCGCACGGGACGAATCCTGCCTCGGTCGGCATGATGGGAATGCAGGTGGTCACGATTCCCTCCGACGAACGCGGCAATGTGGACCTCAAGGCGCTCGAAGCTGCCTGCGACGATACCGTCGTTGGCATGATGCTGACTAACCCGAACACACTCGGTCTTTTCGATGAGCATATCGAACGGGTAATCGAGCTGGTGCATGGCTGCGGCGGCTTGATGTACGGCGATGGGGCGAATCTGAACGCGCTGCTGGGCATCGTCCGCCCAGGCGATGTGGGCTTCGACGTAATGCACTTCAACCTGCACAAGACCTTCTCCGTTCCCCACGGCGGCGGCGGACCGGGTGTGGGTCCCGTAGGCGTCGCCGCGCATCTGGCGGATTTTCTGCCGGAGCCGCTGGTCGACATCGTCGATAACGGTGATGATGATATGCCTCCTCTGTATGGCTTCGTCAAACCAGCAAAGTCCATCGGGCGGATGAAAGCCTTCCACGGGCATTTCGGCGGCGGCTTCGTCCGCTCCTACACATATATTGCCATGCACGGGCCGGATGGACTCAAGGATATTTCGCAATATGCTGTATTGAATGCTAACTATCTGCAGGCGCGTCTGCGGGATACTTATAAGATCCCATATGACCGCATCTGTATGCACGAGTTCGTCGCCGAAGGGCGCTTCAAAGGCAGCGACGTACGCGCTCTGGATATCTCCAAACGCCTGATGGACTATGGTTTCCACCCACCCACAAACTATTTCCCGCTCATTGTCCATGAAGCGCTGATGATCGAGCCGACGGAAACCGAAAACAGGGACACGCTCGACGCTTTTGCCGAGGCGATGATCAAGATCGCGAAGGAAGCGAAAACTCACCCTGAAATCCTGAAGTCTGCACCGAACACAACACAGTTCGGCAGGATGGATGAGGTCAAAGCAGCAAGGGAGTTGGTCTTATGCTGCTGGCTGCCTGAAGGATATGATTTGAGTCAGTAGTCAGCTTGCAGTAATCCGCGAAGCCTTGGAGATAACTATCTCCAGGGCTTTTCGTTTATGCCAGTGCTATACTTAATTGATTCCAAATCATTGCTAGAGCATGTCGAAAACGGATTTCATTTGCAGGGATGAAGGATGACCAGACGTTATCTACTCTCCATTGACAGTGGCGGCATACGCGGCATTATCCCAGCGATCGCCTTAATGAAACTGGAAAACACAACGGGGAAGCTCACCCGTGATATTTTTTCTTTTGTCGCCGGGACGTCTACCGGCGCGATCGTGGCTGCCGCGATTGCGGCAGGAGTCCCTGCCTCACGCATTCTCGACTTTTATGTAAATCGCACCAGGGATATATTCAATCAAAACCCGTTTAGATTCGTCAAGCTGATTTTATTTGGTTATATGTATTCCACAAAGCAGCTTCGTGATCTAATCGCTGAGGCATTAGGTCCTGCTCAGGCTTGGACATTGAACGACTCTCCTATTGATATCTTTCTATCAGCAAAACGCATCTCGGATGGCATGCCCTGGTATTTTGTGCGTGATAACCCGCGCAATGCTGGCTGCACGGGTCGCTTAGGGCTGGTGGACTGCACGACTGCCTCCGCCGCCGCGCCAACCTTTTTTCAACCCTGGAGAATTGCCGAGTCTTCGACACATCCACCTTGTGAGCCAGTTGGAACTCTGGTTGATGGAGCATTAGGCGTAACGGGGAATCCCGTCTACCAGGCGTGCATCGAAGCGTTCGAATATACGCCCGATTTCAACCCGACAGAGACGGTCACTGTGTCCCTGGGCACGGGCAAATTCAAAAACCGTAAGGAACCCACATGGATTGGAGGCTGGCTGGAATGGATTCTGGCAGAGTTGCTCGAGTCACCGGGAGAGCAGCAAACCGAATTAACCTGGCGGCACTATCCCGAAATGACCTTTTACCGGATCGATACGGAGCTCAAAGAAGATATCAGTATCGATGACTTCAGAAGAATTGAACGAGTGGTTGAATATGGAGAGCAATTAGCCGCGACGATTGACTGGGAAGCGATCCTGGCAGGTGCAAAGGCTCCATTCCGAATCGATGGCACGAACACACTTTGGGAGCAGTATAAAGTGCCTCTTTCTTAAGAGGCGTGATCAGAAACGATGACCAATAAATTCATCACCACTTGCCAGCTTTTATTGTGCCTCGAAGGAAACTGTACCGGTGAAGGGCGTGGAGAATTTCCTGGTGTCGATATTGATCGGTCCTGTCGAAGTTTTAGGTGACATGTTCCAAATCCGTCTTCAAAGCAAGGTTCTGAATAACGATCCGCGTATGGTGTCGTCTACCCGCACCTTTGAGTTGGAAGGTGATACCCTGCGCTATGACATGGCAATGCATACGACGAAAGTAGAGAAGTTGACACCACATTTGAAGACCACCTTGCAGCGGGTCAAATAATTTTCCCTGTTACGATTCAGGGGTCTCCTGTAACCTACGTATGTGTACACAGGAGATGCATGACAACCCTTATGACTTTACCAAAAACACAATATTCGTCCCTGGACGATGCACCGCTGGCAAAGCATGCCCGCACAGATCCGCAGGCCTTTGCCGAGCTCTATCGCCGTCACGTTCGCAGTATCTATCGCTACCACCTGGCGCATACGGGTGATAGCAAGGATGCAGAAGATCTAACTTCGCAGACATTCATGGCGGCGCTGGAGGGCATCCGCTCGTTTCGCGGGACGGCTCCCTACATCACGTGGCTGATCGGGATCGCCTCACGAAAGCGCGCCCTCTTCTTCCGCGGGAAAAAGCCCGTGGTCTCGCTCGAGGCGGCGCTTCACCTCCCCACCCCGGGCTTGCCCACCGACAAAGCCGCGGCGCGGCGTATCCAAATCGAACAGCTTGTTTGCGCGCTGCGGACGATCAGCCAGGACCGTGCGGAGGCGATCATTCTGTGTTTTTTCAGCGAGCTCAGCACGGCAGAAGCCGCACTTGTGCTTGGCAAG
>JAICRQ010000320.1 GCA_025966435.1 Anaerolineales bacterium
AAAAGCGCGCGTCCATATCGGAGACAAACTCCCCGTAGACCGGGCGCGGGATCGCGATCAGCTCGATCGCAAGCAGGATCATCCCTCCAAGCATCGCCATCGCGGCAAGCGTATATGCAACGCCATGTTTCCATTCCGCCTTTCCCTGCAGCCATATCCAGGTGAGAGGAACAGCATAAACACTGCATACAAAGAATAGATTCGAAAGCAGCCGGGTGGTGGCGGTGATCCCTGCATTCCCAGAATATTCCACAAAAATGGAAAGCAGGCTTGGGATTGCCGAAGCCGCTACAACCGCGGGGAACCACTCTTCTTCACGCAACGCTTTGTATCCCCAGATCAAAATCAGGGGCAGACTCAGGATCATCGGTCCGATCTCGAACAAAGCTGCCAGTAACTGGATGGGGTTCAATATGGACAGCTTGCCCAGATGAGAAGAGATGACTGCCGGTGGCACGAGAGAAAAACCCACCTCAAAATAAGAATCCGACTGGGAAGCAGAAGGAAACAAACGCTCGTAGATGATTTCCGTTGCCATGCCGCCCTGAATCATCGCAACAATACCGGCCAGAACAACGACAACCATCCAGAACCACGCGGAACGCGGCGGCCGGACGGATTTATTTTGAACCATCCACAGAATGGCTATCAGAATGATTCCCAGATATAAGATTGCAAAATCCACTTCGTTAGCGAGTGCCAGGGAGGAGAGAAGGATCACAAGAGGAATCCCTGCCAGCCACGATCTTTGCCTGCCTGCCAGCAACAGCAGCAAAAGGAGTATGACGTTCGGTAAAACTCCATAGCCGTTATGGGTCATAAGTGCCGGCGTATTTACCCCATTGGCAAATGCGAATGGAAACGGAATCGGGCCGCTGCCCGCCACCTGCCAGGATCGTGACAGAGCGTCGAATAAATTGTCGGCAGTGACACGGCCGGAGCCGATCAGAGTTAATTCCTCGGACATTCGATTCAATACTGTACCGGGCAGGAACAGCAGGAGCCAGCGTGTTCCACCAGCCAGCGCAAAAAACGCGCCGGATATCCAGGCAATCATTTTGTTGCGGGTCAGGCGCCAGGCGATGAAGCCTGTGAACACCATCGCCAGAGTAAGAGATACTGCGCGCGCCAGATCGAGCGCGGTCCACGGGGCAGCGGAGGCTACCCGCATAAATTGGACACCGAGAAGGATAAGAAAGTAGTGATATCCAAAACGAGTATCAGGTCTCCCTGGGAAGTGAGGGGGGATATCGCCCGTTGCCATGAGGGAAGAGAGAGGCAGGTTCTGAAAATCGTCCAGCATCCCCAGCCCGCGCCCAATCAACGTAAAAATAACGACGGCAACGGCAAACAGCAGCCACGCGGACCATCTGATGCTACGCCATTGCGGAAACAAATCTCTGTGCAACGGCCAGGCAGCAAACAATCCCAACGTCAATGTCAAAAGAGCAGATGCCCAGAAGGCAACAGACATCGGCAGGAGACGCGCCGTAAAATTCCCCAGCCAGTTTGCAACCACCAGCCCGGCTCCCAGCCCAATAAAGCCACGCTCGTGAGGTTCCAGGTCGAACCAGCGCAGCGTCATCAACCACCCTGCGATTCCCCACAGCAAACATAATAAGAACAAAGGAAGTAGCTGCAGTTCAGAGAAAAGATACATGGGTTCTAATCTCGCACAGGTTCTGAAGCCACCACTTGAATCAGTCCGACGGCGTCTTCCTCAATATTGCCGCTGACAAATTCCGGGCGAATGCGAGGCATCAGTTTCCGAAAAGCTTCTTCTTCACGGGATAAAATTTCGATCTCCACGGTCTTAAAGCAAGATTCAAAAGTTCTGCGGTAATCCCATAACCGGTAACGGTTATGATTGCTGGAAGGGTTCAGCCACCGGCGCCAGGTGCTTTCGGAGAAGCGCAGCATCTCAAACGGATACTTGAAGAAATGATCGCGCAGATCTACATAATGGATTTGAATTCCATCTGGCCTGGTTAAGCGCGCCAGTGCGCGCGTAATCCCCTCCACATCCTCCAGATGTTCATAGACGGAGCTGCTGATGACGATATCAACAGGGTCGATTTGCACCTCACGGATATCTTCATGCAAGAGCGTGATCCATTCCGAGCGAGGACGAAGCCCCTGGCGTTCCATATAAAAGTATTTTTCTTCTGCCCCAAACATTCGACGGTTATGCGCCTCATCTGGAGGCGCATACTTATCACAAAGGATCACGTGAGCCGCGCCCGCTTTCAATACCCCGAACCCGATATCAAACCTTCCGCCATACCCAAAGACCAGAACGCGCGTTTCCTGAAAGGAACGTCCGCGTTTGGAAAGCACATCTGCATAGCGCTGGACCGCCGCCAACGGATGGTTCGTTTCCAGACCAGGTCGGATGATGATATTCCTTAATAAGAGCGCACGCACGAGCTTTTCAGGCAGGAAATGGCGGATGAGGCGCGGGATGAGATACGGAAGATTCAAAACTGCTTCTCCAGGGCTGTTAATGTAGATATTCTTCACAACCAGATGGGTTTTGCCTGGGGACTAATAACTCGACGTTTACATCCGTGGATACGTAGAGTCGCTCGTAAAAGCAAAGGGTTGGATTCGACACCCATACCACCCAGGCATCGTTCTCCTCGGAGAAGGGACCACCTAAGTCCTCACGGCGTTTGGTCCTGAGCGGTTCCGTGACGATCAAGGAAAAGCGCTGTTTGGCAAGATCCTGATAATACTCCTCGAAGTAACGGGCATTGTTTGCCATCGCCTGATCCATCATATATTTTTTCTCATATTCAGGCACAAAGGGAACCGGTGAAAGATAATGAAAGGTGAGCAATTGCCTGTGATCCATAAAGAGCACTTCCCCCTTCCCAGAAAATTTTGCAACTTCTTCACGAACGGTTGAAAATGCCTCAGAGACTTTATTCTCGTTTGGAAGCTGCAGGCGCGGATGATAGTCGGAACCCGAGTGTAACGGAAGAAACGGATAGACCGCCCAAAACATCAGAAAGCCGATCAATGCAACCATCCACGCAGATGCTTTCGTTTGTATAGGATTTCTATCCATGGACATCAACCCTAACACAGTGACTACAAAGAGAGTCATCAGGAACATATCCAGGTTGTGCAAATCACCCCCGCCGCCAATTTTCGTGCTGATGATCAGCCCAATGATGAAAAACCCTATCAACGCGCCTGAAATAGCGATCTTCTGGATCCAATCCATTTGCCAGCGCTTTGTAATGATCCACCAGGCAAGCAGAATACACAATGGCAGGGTATATCGCAATGCCAGAAACAAAACCCCGGGACCAAGCGTGTCGTTGGGAAGAAGACGATACCATAACAAAGGCTGGCTGGAAGACAATGATTCGCCTTGCACCAGAGAAAAATATTGACCGATACTTGGGAGCAAGCCTGCAACCAGACTGATGCCAGCCAGCATCATCGTAGGGAGCAGCCGGCGCCATAAGGGTCCTGTACGCTTTGGATAGTACAGCATCAGGTCCACCAATACCCCGATCGCCGCCGGAGCAAATGCCCAGGTCCAGCGGCTGATCCCTGCATAAAAGCTGGCGACAGCAAGGGAACTGCCGCGTTTTATCAGTGACTCGTCAAAGGCGAACAACACCGCGATCGCGGAGGCAATCACAAATGGTGGATGAAGCGGGGCAAGTACGGTCAAGAATAGAACGATCCAGAGCATTAACCCATATCGCAAAACAGGCGGCGTCAACTTCCGGGTGATCAATGCCGAGAAGATCAACACGGGCACAGTGAGAAGCGCTACATTCCACAAACGATGTGCCCAGATCGGCAGGTCTTGCCAGAGGAATAAAACACCCCACAATCCATAACGACCAGGAGAACTATAAGGATTTACTATGTGTCCCGGATAGTTATAAAGCGACTGTCCGAACACCAGAGAGTAATCATAGAAACGATTCCCTTCGGACCAGGAAAGCGAAAAGGGATAATCCATGATGGAGAGTGATGCCCGCGCCAGGAACGAGGTGAACAAAAGCACTCCCAGACTCAACGCGAGTGCTTCCCGCGAGACAAGTTCCGGCCATCTCGCGCTGCCGAGAAAGGCAATCAACCAAAACGCGATCATCAAAATCAGGAAGCGGATGTCGTCATAGAGAATGTAGGTTTCGGGAGCCACCAGGTAACGGTGGATGATAGGTGTCAGGCATAAGAGGAAAATAATACCAACCCGCGCGTAACCCAGTCGTTCACGCCAGGCGACGAGGGCAACACGCAGCTTTTCACCATATGCGGAATAGAGGACCAATAGGAGTACCAGGAGAAGCGCAAACCCGGCAACTGTCACCGCCCTGTAAACAAGAGCATTGGTAAAGAGAGCACGCGTTTCATGAACCACACGCGGATACAGAAAGAGTCCGATCGTCAAGGCGAGCTCGCTCCAGCCAAATCGCTGCTCGCGTTGTGGCGCTATGGTGAATCGGAGAATTTGTGCCAATCCCATAGCAAAAAGAAGCTGAGTCCAGGGCTGGGCGAGGATCGTCTGCCAGAGGGAGTAAAGATAGAAGTAGGTAAAGGCCAGAAGCA
>JAICRQ010000153.1 GCA_025966435.1 Anaerolineales bacterium
GTACTCACTTGCACCGTCAATGCGCGCGGCGTCTTTCAGGTCTCGCGGCACCTGCCGCATGAACTGCGAGAGAATGAAGATCGTAAGCGGCAGAGACTGCGCAACGTAGATCAGAATCAGCCCGGTCAGCGTGTTCACGAGCTTGAGGTCGACCATCAAGCGCAGGATTCCCACCGTACCCAAACGAATGGGGATCATGATGCCAAGAGAAAGATAGAGGGCGGTCAGCGTGTTGCCCGGGAAGTCATATTCCGCAAGGGCGAAGGCGGCCATTGCGCCAATTAAGAGAGTTAAGATCAAAGCTACGAAGGTCACAATGGCGCTATTGAGAAAATAGAGGTGGAATGCCGCCCGCTCGGTTACGGTCTCATAACCAACGAGACTGAAGGTCTCGGAGGTAGGAAACGAGAACGGCGCACCAAAGATGGCTTTACGGGTTTTGAAGGAATTCATGAGGATCATCACCACAGGGAACAGCGCAATGAGGGCGTAAATGGTGAGGATGACCACCGGAACAATCCGTTCGAGCGAATAACGCAGTTGAAGTTAGGAAGTTGATTTCATAGCGTTGTTTACCTCATAGATCATACGTCTGGACACGCCGTGCCCACAGGAGCATATACAGCAACACGCCTGTGAGGATGATCAGGAACATCATGGCGGCGACCGTCGCGCCCATTGTCGGATTGCCCAATTGAAGCTGCTGCCCAAAAAACGTACGATAAAAGAATGTCCCCATAATATCTGTCGAAAAGTCGGGCCCGGCATTGGCGCCTTTCATGGTGTAAATCAAATCGAAAGCGTTGAAGTTCCCGACGAAGGTGAGCACGCCCACGATGCCCACGGTAGGTAGAATAATCGGAAACTTGATGCGCCAGAATGTATCCCAGGCGGTAGCCCCGTCCACGCGGGCGGCTTCTTCCAGCTCCTCGGGGATGCCGATTAAGGCCGCATAAAACAAAATCATCGGAATGCCCACAAACTGCCAGACGGAGATGAGTGAGACAGTAACCAGGGCGGTCTCCGGTTTGCCCAGCCACGGACCAAACCATGCCCCCAGTCCAACGGCATCCAACATGCCCTCGGCGACGCCCCACAATGGATTAAGAATCAACTGCCAGATGAAACCAATGATGACCACCGACAAGACGGTCGGCATAAAAATGATTGTGCGGAAGAAATTGCGTAATCGACCACCCTCAGCAAGCAACCCTGCCAGCAGCAAACCAATTGGGTTCTGCACCAGCATGTGGACCGCAAAGAAGATAAAGTTGTTGCGTAACGCCCGCCAGAAGAAAGTTGCAAAGTTGGAGTCTGAGAATAACCTGACGTAGTTCTCAAGCCCAACAAAGGACTGCTGGTTTTGCGGTCCAAGCTCAAAGAAGCTCAACCGCAGGGAATTGATCAGGGGGATCACCATAAAGAGGGTATAAAGCAGAACTGCCGGAGCAAGAAATACCAGGACATGCATGGGGATATGAAATCGTCGCTTTGATGCTTGCACGAGGTGCCTCCTGTCGATAGAGCTGGGCTGATGCTGAGGTTTCATCCCGGTGGACCAAATGCCACCGGGATGAAGAACTAACACAAACGAATTAACTTACGGCTGATACCACTGATCCAAACCAGCCTGGATTTCCTCACCAGCCTGTTCCGGTGTGATCGAGCCGTTCATCACACCCGCGCTCACGCGCCAGAGTTCGTTCTCAAGGTTGGGTTCGCCGCGAGAGAGGATCTGGTACGAGTTGCGGATCGTGGATTCGCACTGCTGGCGCCAGCTAAGGAACTCATTCGCCAGCGGGTTATCCAACGTGACCTCGGCATTGCTCAACGGGAAGAAGCCAGGCAGAGCATTGGCATAGAGAGTAGCAAATTCTTCTGAAGCAACCCAGCTCAGGAAGGTTTGGGCTTCCTCAGGGTGCGGGGTAGCGGCGTTCATGCCAATGGCGATGTCGGTGTGGTCGCTGATGTAGCAGGTATCGCCTTCGTTCTCCACATAGGGTGGGAAAATGCCCATCTCGAAATCGGCCTGGCTTTCAAATAAGCCAATCTCCCACGAGCCGGTGGGGTAAATGACACCCTGGCCGAGGGTGAACAGACTCTGCGCATCTGGATACTTCACGGCTTCGTAGCCCTCAGGCAGATACTGTGACCACTCGGCGAGGTCTTGCCAGGTCTTGACGTAGGGCTCGTCGGTGAATTTAGCAGTGCCCGCGAGCAGAGCCTGGCGGCCTTCTTCACCCTGCCAGTAATTGGGACCGATATTTTGGAAGCCCATCGTGGCGGCTTCCCACTGCTCGGCAGTGCCCATCACGAGCGGGGTCTCGCCGTTTTCCTGGAGGGTCTGGAGCACGGTCATGAACTCTTCTTTGGTCGTCGGTTCTTCCAGGCCGTATTCATCGAACTTGTCTTTGTTGTAGAAGAAGCCGTGGATGACGGATGCCATCGGCACACAGAAGACATCGCTGCCGTCATCGGTGATCCAGGCGCTCTTGGCGACATCGCTGAAGTTCTCCATGCCGGGCAGGTCGTTCAAAGAGGCTAAATGCCCCTGTTGGAACAGCTCAAGCGAGGCATCGAACGGACGGCAGGTGATGAGATCGCCAGCGGTGCCGCCCTGTAGTTTGGTGTTGAGTACCCCGTTGTACTCGGCCGGAGCTGTGGGGTTGAATTCCACGTTGATGTTGGGGTACTGGGCTTCAAAGGCCGGGATGATCGTATCCTGCCAGATGGCGAGATCATCATTGCGCCAGCTTTCGATCGTGATGGTCACTTGCTCGCCAGTAGCTGGTTCCGTTGCGGCGGGTTCTTCCGTTGTGGCAGGCGCTTCTGTAGCCGCGTCGGTCGCGGCGGGTTCTTCGGTGACGGCCGGGGGTTCGGTAATGGCGGGCGGCTCTGTGACGGGGGTTCCTCCTCCTCCACAGGCGGTGAGGACCAGGGAGAGAGCCACTAGCAAACTGATAAGAGTCAACAACTTACGCATTTCTTTCTTCTCCTTTCGCGTTTTTCTTGCAAACTACTATCCAACACCGATTCTAGCTGAAGAGACATCACCTCCTTTGCTAATAAAAACTTATTGGATTGCCTTTTGTTATGGAGTCAATTCTTTAGAGTCTCTTTTGATCGCATATACCACACCAGGGACGCTGCCCCAATCGCCGGTGATTCCACCTGCGAGGGAAGGATTTCTAAAAGAGCGCGGCTCTCCGGAATGGTTCGGCGCATTAGCTCCTGGCGCGCGGGGGGAATGATGAAATCATAACCGGCCAGACCAAGCCCGCCTCCCACCACGATCCGTGAAGGGTTCAGGATCACTGTACAGGCAGACATGATGATCCCAAGCACCCGCCCGACTTCTGTCAGTGCTTTGAGAGCCAAGCCGTCGTTTTGACGTGCAGCAGCCAGTATATCCGTAGGCGTCAACTCAACGCCGTTGGAAAGTAAAGTATTTGTGGGAGAATTAGCCAGCATTTGCTGAGTCGCGCGCACTAACCCCGGACCGGAAGCGATAGTCTCAGCACAGCCGCGCCCACCGCAGACGCATAACGAGCCTTCCGGGTCGACGGATAAATGACCCACATCGGCGGCGTACCAGTCACTGCCGGTGATGAGGCGACCATCGCTGATGAGCCCCGCGCCTAAGCCGGAGCCGATCCCCAGATAAACAAAGTCTCGAAGACCCCGTCCGGCGCCGAAGTATTGCTCGCCCAATGCACTCAGGTTCGCATCTTTCTGGACCCAGATCGGAAGGCTGCGTTTAATACGTCCGGCGATCTCTTCAGTAAGAGGCACTTCCTCCCAGCCAAGGTTGACGGCGTTATAGACCACGCCGCGGGCTGCGTCCACTTTGCCGGGGGAACCGATTCCCGTTCCCGCCAACGCTCCCGGAGCCTGCTGGGCAAGCTCGAGGATCTGCTCCGCGACTTTATCGAGAATTGCTGCCTTTCCTTCCTCCACAAGCGTCGGCAGCTGTGAGGATCGAATCACGTTCCCCGTCTCTGAAAGCAACACGGACGCGATCTTTGTCGCTCCGATGTCAATTCCAATTGCGAACTGTTCATCGGAAGAGGACATGGGTTCCTATCAGTGAATGTTGTCTTGCGCGTTGATCTCCCGCGACGCGCGCCTGAAGTTTGCTCGTGGCATGAAGATAGCGATCGAGAGCAGTTTTGGAGGATACTCCGTCTGTGTTTCTCGTCATAGAATTGATGAATACTTCAAACAATCTATCCGATCAAGTGTGGTAAGGATATGTAGTTTGGCTGAAAGGAGCGGAGAACGCGTATGCTTCTATCGGCGTCTTAAGTCAGTCATGGAAGGCTGTGGGGATGAGTTCATTGTACAGAAGAACAATCCAAAAATCAATGGGGAGTTCAATGTTCAATCTTGCATTTTATGGCGTATGGAAATAAGAAGACCCGCCCTGGTTTGGCGGGTCTCTTGTTGATTCTTCCTCCAAAAGCAGTTTACGGACTTAAGGAGATTCGTAGGCTCCGATGTCACAGTGAGTACCCTGGGGACGATTCGTGCCGCGCTGATCTGTCGCCGGACAGAGGGCGTCATTCGCAGCGTCGATTGCCGGGCTGCCGGAGGATAATGCGTGTGTGAAGGTTGGACCGCCGTTATCCGCTAGCGGACCAATTAGAGCAGCACCGTTGATCAAGTCGCTTGCCACCGGGCTGCAACTCCCATCCTGAATGAGGTTATTGCCGCCGGACGTCAGGCTAACCGTGCCGGCTGCATGTTGTTCGCAGGCATACCACTGGTTGCCGGTGATGATCGTGTTGGTTAACTTCAGTGAGGGGATTGCTGCGTTGAAGGAGCCGATGAAGACAGCGGAAGGCGCAAAGTCTGGCCCGATGTTATTGGCGATGGTCGAACTGGTGATTTCCATCGCGCCGTCTGTGTGGAAGATCGCACCGCCATGCCAGCCAGTGGAACGGTTGCCGCTGATGGTACTGTTGGTAATTGTCATGTTCCCCAGCGAGCGGATCCCGCCTCCCACATCGTTGGACACGTTGCCGCTGATGGTGCTGCGGACGATTGTCGTCGTAGTATTGAAGAATGAGTAGACCCCGCCGCCAGACCAGCCAGCCTGGTTGTCCGTCACACTGCTGTCGATGAGGTTGAGTGTGGCGCCGTCGCCGTTATAGATGCCGCCGCCGCCCTGCCAGAAATCTCCGGCATTGGTTGTCATGGTATTCTGCGTGACAGTCACATGATCCAATGTCAGCGATCCATTGTTCAGGATGCCGCCTGCAAGCTGGAAGCCGAAGCCGTTCGTAACCGTCAAATGTTTGATGGCCGCGGTCGTGCCCGCATTGACGATGAACACGCGATCGGTGTTATTCCCGCTGAGCGTCAGGCCGGGCGCAGCGGAGCCGTCGATGGTCACGTTCTTCCCGAGGGTCAGAGGACCAGAAAGAAGTGTGATGGTTTCATCTGCAAGGGCGTCTGAGAAGGTCAGGGTGCCCCCCGCGCAGACGCTGGCTAATGCCCGGCGTAGCGATCCGACGCCCGCGTCGGCGGTGCTGGTGATAGTCACTTCGCATGGGGCACTCAACCGCACCTGGTCGAGCAGCACAGGATTGCTCAGACCGTCCGGGATCACAAAGCGCAAGGTGCGGACGTTAGAGAGATCGAGTACGAATCCGTCTGTGTTCTGGAAAGCTGAGAAAGGGATGCTGACCTGCTTCCAGCCCGTGAAGTCATCGCGGAAGGAGGTGCTAAACGATACAGGTTTTGGGCGGGTCTGGTAAAGCCGCACATAGTCTACTGACATACTCTGTGGGAAAACAGTATCCTCTCCTACCGCGCCGCCAAAGTTGCCGCCAACGGCAACATTCATCAGGATAAAGAAGGGATGGTTGAAGACCCATTGCTTGCCCTGCATAAACGGATCGTCTGGTGTGGCGGCGAAGTACTGAGTGCCATCGATGTACCAGACGATTTTGTCCGGCTGCCACTCGACCGAAAAGATGTGGAACTGATCCCCAACCGGCTCGTTCAGGTCATAGGTATCGCCATAACTTTGCCCGCCGGAGTACCCCGGGCCGTGCAGGGTCCCAAACACCTCGTCTGGCACGCGCCCGACAAACTCCATGATGTCGATCTCGCCGGTCTGCGGCCAATTGACCTGGTCTATATCGGTGCCGAGCATCCAGAATGCGGGCCACAAGCCTGCGCCCTCGGGGACCTTGATACGCGCTTCAATACGACCATACGCCACCTCGAAGCGATTCTTGGTCAGGAGCCGCGCCGACGTGTACTCACACGGCCCGTAGTAACATAGCAGCGAGCCGTCGGCTTCCCTGGCTGTGATGTTCAGGTTTCCCTGACCATCGGTCGCGACATTGCCTGTGCCCTGGGTGTAATATTCCAATTCACTGTTGCCCCATCCGGGAATGCCATTGACCGTGCCATCGCCCACTTCCCGGCCCCAGATGCTGGTATCGGGGGCAGTGCCAGCTCTGCTGTTGAACTCGTCGCTCCACACCAGCTTCCATTCCGAGGGCCCGCCGATGGCTTCCTGGTTATTATCCAGGTCGAGGCGGATATTCTTGTTGCTGTTGCGACCGTAATACCAGAAATTCAACCCTCCCAGGTCGCTCCAATCCTGGCCGACGGGGAAGGTGCGGCTGAATGAAAAGGTACCAGTGCCATTTTTCTGTCCCGCTTGCAGGACGTGTTCGTATGCGCCCTGTCCCGGCAGTGCCAGTGCGTCATCGGCTGCGATCTCGGGAGCGGTGAGAGTTGCTTTCTTATCCACTCGCCAGAGATACGGGTAGGTTTCGAAGTCATCTAACAGGGTTGGATCGTAGGACTCATTGTCCAGGATGTCCAATCGCGTGATCGGCGGAATGCCCAGTGCTGCGCCGCCGGTCGGATTCGAAAGCTCCACCAGCACACCGCGCTCGCCCTGATATTTTTGATTATCGATGGTCTGGATGGTGAAAGACTGCTGTGTGACATTGGGCGGGAATGTCAGCATCCCACTTGCCGGGATATAGTCACGGTCCGGGATCGCCAGACCGGAGCTGGTCGCGTAATTGACTGTCACCGGGTCACTGGAGGGTTTGCTGAGCCTGGCGGTGAGTGTGGCCGTCGTGCCTTCGGTGAACTTATAGTCGATGGCGGTAAAGCCGACGGTCAACGGTCGGACGGGCGCGACTCCATAGACCATGGCATGATCGACATAATACGTCTGCGGTGCGGGGGTAGTGATCGTGCCCAGCGCCCAGCCATGCACCTCGGTGAGGCCGAATCCATCGTTGGGCGCGCCGTTTCCGATCTCCTTTCGGTGCATGCTTTCGAAGGGGATCTTAATCTCTTTCCACCCGCTGAAGTCATCGGTCACATCGATGGACCAGCGCTCGGCATCATCCCGGGTGGAACCCGGGTTGCGATTGTCGAGCACGTCTACGAACATGGTGGTGCCGCTGTTGTTGCCGTACAACCAGAACGAAATCCCTTCGTAGGCGCTCCAATCCTGAGGTACCCAGGCGTTGACGGCAGCATTCTCGAAGTTATGGACGAAGCCGGCAAACGAGACGACATTCAGATCCATCTTTAAAACGTTGTTGGGAGTGCTCGCGCCCGGCACGGGCGCAGGAGGCGCGCCGGTGGTCGAGATCGCCACTGTGCTGTTGGGATCATTGAATGTGATAAAGCCGATCGCAGCGCCGTTGGTATCCGTACCACTGGGAAGACCAGCCTCAAAGTCGTCAATGATGGGCAGCGTGGCTGCCAGCGCGGGAGCAGCAAAGGGAGAGAGCAATAAATTAATGGATAAGCTCAAAATA
>JAICRQ010000629.1 GCA_025966435.1 Anaerolineales bacterium
ATCTCAATGGAATGCCTGCCGCCGAGGAATTCCTCCCGTCTGACGAAGTCCAGCATATCCAGCGCGAGCTGCGCCAGGACTGTTGCATGGTCGGGGCGCGGCGTCGGGACGCCCGCTGCGACCATGTATCCATCGCCAGCCACTTGGATCTTTTCCACACCATATTTATCTACCAGCTCGTCGAAGTGAGAGAATAACTCGTTGAGCATATCCACAACCGCATGAGGATCGAAGCGGGCGGAAATGGGCGTGAAATTGACGATGTCGGCAAAGAGCACGGTCGCTGAATTGAACTCCTCCGCGATCGTTTCATCGCTTTCCTTCAGCCGTTCAGCAATCTGTTTCGGCAGCACGTTATATAGAAGCTTATCTGCCCGGTCGCGCTGCGCCCGAATTGTGTATTTCTGGAGAAAATCGCGACGGGTATAACGTTCCAGGTAATAGCTTCCGAACATCCCGATCACATTGGCACCGAGGAAGAAAAAGTTGTGCATCGTAAAGATGACAATACCCGTTTCGGATTCAAGAAGCTTTTTCATTTCGATGCTGGCATATTCATAGCCCACCATGATGATGATGTTCGCCAGCACCGCATACCAGAAACGCAAGCGCAACAGACTGTAGCCCCACATCGAGATCAGGATCAGACCGGTAAAGTAAAATCGGTTTCCGAATTCGGCTTCCGTGGTGATGCTGATCATGGCGACGATCCCCAGGCCGGATACTGCCACCACGATGCACATAAACATCTGCATATATTTTTGAAGGGACGTATCGAAGGAGGCGAGGCGACAAGTGCCGCAACCACTACCGGCGCCACTATCCCATACCGGATGATCCAGACAATGTCCTTGGAGAACGGAATGGCGTAAATATCGAGGATCCCAAACAGAGAATACAGGATCAGGCCCAGGATCAGCGCCAGGCGCGTCGTGGAAATGGTATTCGCGAGATATTCTTTCCGGAATTGGGCTTCGACCACTTCATCGGGAAAGCGAAGCCTATCGGCATAGGGGTAGAGCCAGTCGAACATAATCAGTATTTATAATGATGAGGCAGATGAAATTAAACTTTCGGCAAATCCAACAACAAAACTTCAGCCAATAACCGGGAGTTTACATTTCGTTCCATTTTTTCCAGTACATCTTCCAGGCTGCCGACCACGCGCCGTGCTATGGACAAGTCCAGTCTCTGTGCGAGGTCCTCGATTTCGACGTTGCGATCCGCATTGACCAGAGGGGTCTGGGCATGAGCCGTACGCAGCATGACGTCGCGCCAGTAGGAGAGCCAAATCAGAATTGCTTGGCGCATGGACTCTTTGTCTTTTGCGAGTTTCTCGGCATAGGCGAATTTTTCCACGCGCGAGGCAGAGATCAAGCTCTGCAGGTCATTCAAGCGTTCTTCCCGCCGTCCCAGCAACGACTCATCCTCAAGCAGACGCAGCGCGTAGCCAAACCTGCCACCGGAAAGATGGGCGAGCAATTTTGTCCTGTCAGTCTCCAGTCCCCGGTTCTCCAATTCCTTTTGAACTTCCTCAACACGTAACCGCCTCAGCCGCAACACTTCACATCGTGAAA
>JAICRQ010000483.1 GCA_025966435.1 Anaerolineales bacterium
GAATCTCTTGTGAGGCTTTCGCTTTGGACCAGCCTGTGATGTTCGAAATCTCACTGCGCGAGATCCGTCCCTGCCGGCGTAAGGCGCGCATAATCTCCACCTCGGCGGAGTTCACCAGGATCGGCGCCGTAAGTCGAGACTTCTTTTTCGCGCTAGTACCGTTACTTGCAGACAAGGCTTGGACCACCAGGTCGAAATAAATATGAGATGATGAATGTATTGTGGGCTGCTTTTATTATAGTGATTCCTATTCGTAAATACAATAGCCGAACATCGCATAAAGATTAAGAACTTCGTTCAATTTGTGAACGAAGTTCTTGGAGAGGACTCACTGATGCCAAACAAAGATTTTATTGAATTGAATCGACTTTTTTTGTACAATCTAATAGCGCAAAGGAGTAGCTGATGCAAAAATGGGACTATCTACATATAGTGTGCGAAGAAGGACGCCCACGATATATAAACGGTCAAGAAATACCAAATTGGCAGCAAGGTCCAACCCTCTTTGATGCTGTGAACTATTTATTTCAGAAAGGTTGGGAATTCATTGATAATCCTTTGGCTCCTAGCCCACTGTGGCGTGCCTATCACCCAGGAATTCCGCACCATTTCAGGCGACCGAAAGATAATAGGGCTGCGAGATAGATTGTCTAGCCGCGATTTCTAAACCTTTGCACCAACCAGATAACAAGAGTGAAAAACAGCACGTACCCGACAAAGAGGATGATCACCCAGAGAATAAATCCTTCAATCCCCCTTCCCTCGATGGTTAGACATGCCTGGATCACAGCAAGAATCGCCGACGCGATTGCAAGGAGTTTCCACGCAGGCCGACGCCCGACTGGTTTATGGCTTTGGAGGGGTTCTTTCATGGCATCCGATATAGCGGCAGTTGCACTGGCGCCCGCCAGCAGTACAACGGCTGGCGGGACAAAATGACTACTGAATCACCTGCGAAATTTTCCCTGTCTGTTTATCCTTCAAAATGACCTTCAACTTACCATCAGGCATCTTCTCTTCCTTGATCAGGAAGTGCTGCTCATCGTACTCTTTCAACCCGGCATTCTCCTGATTCACAGCGCCTGCGCGCCAGTCCCTGATCTCGATCGGCTCCCACTTTTTACTTTCCACCGATTTATAGGCAGCATCCATGATGGCATTGACGACATACCCATCATAGAACGTCTCCATCGGCGCGGCGCTTTTGTCCATCGAATTAAACATATCCATGAACATCGCCACATAGCCCAGCGAGCCGACCTCATCCCCCACCGGGAAGAGCCAACCTGTGTCTCCTTCGGACTTTTCCGATACATAGCCACCCTGCCCAACTCCCGTGAACATCTCAAAGCCTGTCCGCATCCAGTGATTCAACCAGACTGTCCCATCAGTCCCGGAGACCTCATCGCGCAAGTCCATACCGCCGCGAAACGTCCAGCTCACCTCGAATTGCCCGATGGCACCGTTCTCGTAACGGACCAGTCCGACGGCGTGATCCTCTGCTTCGATCGGGTGGACTTGCGTATCTGCCCAGCAAGTCACTTCCATAGGGCGGATCCCCTTACCGATAAAGTTGCGCGCGATCTCGATGCAGTGACATCCCAAGTCCACGATCGCACCGCCGCCCGAAAACTCCTTCGTCCAGAACCAATCACTATGCGGTCCGCCATGCGTCTCACGCGAACGCGCCCATAAGACTTTCCCGAGTGCACCCCTTCGGGCGGCTTCCACAGCCTTCAGCGTCTTGGGCGTGTACGCCAGATCTTCCAGGTAGCCATGAAACACCCCAGCCTTCTCAACCGCTTCCAGCATCTCCCACGCTTCCGGTCCGCTGATGGCAAGCGGCTTGGTACATAAGACAGCTTTTCCCGCTTCGGCTGCCAGCAGCACGGCTTTCTTATGTAAGTAGTTCGGAATACCGATGATCACCGTGTCAATTTCGGGGTCACGGATAGCTTCCGCCATGTCATCCGTCCAGCGCGGAATACCGAATTCCTCTGCAAACTTTTTGGCATTTTCCTGTTTACTAGAGCAGACGACCTTGATTTCATCCTTCCCCCGAAAATTTTGCAGGCTCATCGTGTAAAAGCGACCGATGAGACCTGTTCCCAGCATGGCGATCTGATGCATAATTGTCTCCTTACGAGAAAGATATACGAATCAAACGGTGGTCGAGTAGCCTGTTGTCCCGCAGTTCAACTGCGGGACAACGCGTACCGAGACCACACATATCAGCAGCTTATACTTCCTGTTGGTCTCGATACGGTCGAGAAAAACACTCGACCTACTCGACCAACGCCTGCGTTTGCAACAAACTGTAACCGGTACAAAATTATAGTTCAATTCTTGCGGGCAATCCCAGGAGGAGATAGAATAATTTTGATAAGGACATTCGAAATGAAAAATGCTTCTCTTGATTATATAACGCAAGCCAAGGCAATCCTAGAGCGAATCGAATCGACTCAAATGGACAGTATCGAACGCGCCGCCGAACTTTGCGCACAAACAATTGCCGGCGATGGGCTTATCCACTTGTTCGGCACGGGACATTCGCGTATCTTCATCGAAGAGATGTTCCCACGTCACGGGAGTTTCCCTGGTTTTCATCCCATCGTGGAACTCTCTCTCACCTTTCACAACCTCGTTGTTGGCTCGAACGGGCAGCGCCAGGCGATGTTCCTCGAGCATGTAGAGGGCTTGGGTCAAGTGATCCTGCGCAACTTTGTCTTCAGCGCGCCGGATTGTTTTTTGATCTTCTCGAACAGCGGTGTTAATGAAGTCGTAGTGGACGTCGCCCTCGAAGCGAAACGATTGAATATGCCCGTGATCGCAGTCGTTTCGGTGGAGCACTGTACCGCTTCGCCAGCCAATCATTCCAGCGGTAAAAAATTGATCGACGCTGCTGACATCGTCATCGATAACTGCACGCCAGGCGGCGATGCGCTCGTGCGGGTTCCGAATCTCGAAGATCCCGTCGGACCCGGCTCCACCATCGGCGCAGCAGCAGTGACTAACGCGCTCAAGTGCCGCATCGCCGAAAAACTAACGGAGCTGGGCAAGCCACCCATCGTGCTCACTAGCAGTTATTTCATTGGCAGTGAAGCCAGCAAACAACGCTTCGACGACTGCTACGACGACTATCGCGCCCGCGTGCAAAAGGTGTATGGCTGCCGATGAATCGCCTCCAGGATAAAGTCGCGATTGTCACAGGCGGTGGAAGCGGAATTGGGCTTGCC
>JAICRQ010000303.1 GCA_025966435.1 Anaerolineales bacterium
GAAGCCATAGCCAAGATAGACCATGGTGGAAGGATCGTCGATACGGATGATGCCATTCTCCACGGGGTCAAGTTCCAATTGTTGCCCGCTCGCGCCGGTGACCACAATGGTCAATGAACGCGAGGTATCATACAACGCGAAGTTCGCTACGGTCACATTCGGATCGATGTTGATGACCACATCCTGTGTTTCCCCCCGAGCTACATGACCCGTATACACTTTCGAAAACTGCTGGGAGGCTGGTGCATTGGAGCCGGGCGGTGGATCCTCGAGGATCTCGAATTCACCTGGCGGTGTTTTTAGCAGGCGCGTCACGAATCCGTCAAATGCTTCACGCGCAGTATTCAACTCTGTGTGCAATAACGGGATCTCTTCCACGGGCATCGGGATCGCGCGGACGCTGTCCAGCGTCACCACCACATCCGACGGGACCGGTGTACAAGGCGATGCCACTTCCTCAAGCAGTTTGGTCCCTGCCAGCGCGTGGAATGGCACTCCCTTCCGCCGCACGATCTGCTGGTTGAAGACATTCACCATATAACTCGGTTGGATCTCCAGCGAGGCGGGCAGGAGCAATCCGAGGGATGCTGGCAAGATTGAACAGGCCGAACCTCCCATAGGCGTGCCAAGGATGATCAGCTGTGCCACATCTTCTTCCGTCATCACTCGATCAATGTAGTAACGAGAGATCATGCCGCCCATACTGTGCACAAGAAGGTCCACTTTCTCGGCGCCGGTCGCTTGCTGGACGTGGCCAATGTACTCGCCCAGGATCGTCGCGTTCTGAGCAATGGAATTGGTTCGCCCGGCGGGATTGGTCACACTGCCGGTTTGCATCACGCCTGGCACTTGTCCGTCACCAACGGCAAAGCCCTGCAAACCCAGTTCAGCCAGAAAACCCTGCGGACCCAGGTAGGTTGTCCACGCTTTAGCGCTGGAATTGAATCCGTGCACCATCACAACGGGACGCGGCGTAATAAAAACGCTCAGGCTCCCGATAGACTCAGTCCCATTCACCAACGCAGTGATCGTGCGCTCAGGCGTCGCACTCCCGTCCGGGCTCCAATACCAACCCAGAGCATGAAAAGGAGAGGTCTCACACGCGTCTGCCCCCGCTTGAATTGTGCATTCTGCGATTGATTGTGTAAGATCGGGAGAACTGAAATTGATCTTTATCTCTGCATTCGCCGCCGCGCCGAGCCCGATGCGTAATTGGACACGGTTTCCGTCAACAATGGAAGTGACAGCCTTACCTGCCCGGTCTACTAGTGTGATCTGGGGTGAGTTGGTTTGACTGTCCGCTTCTTGGACTCCTGCCAACGCGATCAAAACGAAAAACAGCAGAGAAACATGAAATATCTTTTTCATTTCCTCTGCCTATTCAGCCGATTCCCAATTCATCACCCGCTGAAAGGCACGCAGCAGATCACCGCGCTGTTCAAACCCGCTTTCGCCCAATTCTGCCAGACACAAATAGACGCGCTCGCGGCAGCGATGCAACAAACCGGAAACCACGCGCGCCATTCCCTGGCGGCCCGTTTCCACGTCATCGGCATCCGTCCAGATTCGACCCTGTTCCCATTCGCGTGTCAACACATGCGGATGGGTCAATGGCTGAGCGAGACGCTGGTGCCAGGCGGCAGAGCCAACATCTAACCAAAACTGTGCTGTGACCGGACGGTTCATCATCAGGAAGGTATGCGCCGGCGCGACCAGGACCGCATCCTTGTTTTGAGAGCGCCAGCCTTCCACATACGAGGCGGCAATCACGCCGTCCTGTAGCATTTGCATATATTCTTTTCCAAGCTGTGGGAAGCGCGCCCCATCTTGATAGACATAGGTCGATTCAAGAGATTGGCGAAAGTGCTGGACGGAGCTAATCAGACTGGAGGCAACTCGCACAGAGTCGAAATCGGTGTGAAAGCCGAAACCTGGCTGGGACAGGACTTCGCCAAATAATTTCCGCAGGAAGTGATCGAAGGGCAACTCTTCGCCCTCACGATATTCAAGTAGCCACTCACGCAGCCTTGAGTAACGATTGCCAACCAGGAACGTAATGCGCTCCTGCACCTCGGGCGTGATGTCGTCGAAGGAAGAAAGGCGCAAATCGCGCGAACGATAGACGATCTCCGCCAGCAGTTGGGCGCGCACCAGATCGAGCCCTTCGATGGAATGCATCAGCGAGTACGCTACGTCGAAGCGCGGTGGGCGGATGCTCCATGCCGGGTGCGCGATTGCCGAAAACGTAAGCAGCGACTGGCTGGCAGGCTCGTCCCGCAAGGTACGCGAAGGACGGTGGGAACGCGTAGGGATGCCCGCCGCTTCCAGACGGTTCATCACCGAGAAACGCAAGGCATCCGAAAGAAACGGAGAAATAATGACGATATCCGTGGGGGCAACACCGGCGTCGATAAGGGACTTTGCCTCTGCAACGACCGCATCTAACAGTTCGGGGTAGAAGCGTGAACTGATAATTCCAACAGCATCTCCGCCAGCTGTCTCGGGCTCAGGTCTCTCGGGGTCGGGCAAAATGATCTGCTCAAGGCTGGATGCGAGATTTGCGATGTGTTCCGACATGATGAAGGACTCACTCATGACGATCTGCTCATCACATAGCTCATTCAATGACCAACCAGTGAGCGGATCACTCCCGAGGAAGCGACGATACCCTCCACCCTCATCGTAAACCAGAAGCGCCGATTCAAACTCGGGCAGCCAGGTACGGATGATATCGTGGGCACGCGGGCTATCCTCCTCCACGTTGTCGTAGATCAAGTGGCGGTACGTCCGCCTGAGATAGTCGCGAACAATCTCAAGGGGCCAAAGAATGTTCGAGAAGATTTCCAACTGGAGAGAGAAATCCAGGAGGTTATTTTCCAGGCAATACTGGCGGAAACGGATCGCGCACTCCTGTGCATCTGCATAGACGCGCCGTTGAGCGGGGTCGCCGAAATACGCCGAATCCAGACGGGAAGCAATCTCCGTGTGTGGGAAACCGACGATGGCAGCTTTGTTCAGGTTATCCAAAATCTGCGAGTACATCCGGTTGCGGTCCATCGTGACCGATTCGAAGTATCCTTCATCGAGCAGCGGGCGGACGATGTGCGCCATGTAATACTGCGAGGTCTCCAGCGAAAGGAACACCGGCGGCTGATCGGGATGAGCAAACCCCGCCGCCTCCGCCGCGATGGGCCAGAACAAATCGCAGATCCTGCGCGCCAACCCGCCCCCCAGCGTTGTGGAAGTCACCTCGCCGCCAGCCATGCGTTCGGGGCTGTAGAGCAGGTCGAGGTATGGTTCCTGCACGCTTCGCTGCGCAGCAAGCATCAGGATCGACTCGCCGGGCACGCCTTGCGCGAGCAGGTACCGCATCCGTTCGACGGCGGCTGTGGTCTTGCCTGCGCCCATCGGACCGGACGCAAAGATTTTAGAGTTGAAAGGGGATTCGATGATCTGAAGTTGTGCAGGGTTAAAGCTGATTCCGGGTGAAGGATAAGTATCTGTCATAAGAGTAAAGGTACGGAATAGGTGGAAGAAGGAAATGTATTATCTGGGATAGAACAATTGTACTACGCTTTTGAGGTGATCTAAGATATAGCGGCAGTTACACTGCCGCTAGCCAGCAGTACAACTGCTGGCACAACATAGACTTAATCACAGAGGGGTGTAAGATGAAGAAGAATTCCTGCAAATCATTATCACTATACCGGATGCGAGCTTCGAAGCGCCAAATTGGATTAAAATCTCTACTCCATTCATGAAGAAATATTGGTTCTTTATTCTTGTCGTCGTTTATAGTGCATGGGCGGTTCCCACAGCATCCGCCCATGCTTTACTGGTCCGCTCGACGCCGGCAGCGAACGCCGTCCTGCTTCAGCCGCCGGTGCAGGTGGAGCTCTTCTTTAGCGAGCCGCTGGAAGAAGAGCTAAGCTCAATCCGCGTGTTCGACTCGAACAACCTTAGCGTGGACGCAGGCGATGTACGCGTCGATCCCTCCGACCCGACGCGGTTGACCGTGACCCTACATGCCCTCACCGACGGAGTCTACACAGTCAGCTGGAAGGTGGTCTCATCCATCGATGGGCATCAGACCACGGGATCCTTCCCGTTTGCCATGGGGAACGCAAACGCGGAAGCAGTCAATTCTATCGAACAAAGCTCCACGTTCCGCCTCCCATTCAGCACACTGTTTTCCAAATTTCTGATGCTGGTTTCGTTAGCTTTGCTACTGGGGCATAGACTTTTCACTGCCCTCGTTTGGAATCCTGCCATTCATGCAAATATCAATGACGTAAGTAAGCCACCAATTTGGGATACTTTTTACCGCCTTGGTTTGGTGGGAATGCTGATTTCGATAGGCATTGGGATGCTGGCACAGGGGGGGCAATCTACGGGCAACGAACTCGCAGCGCCCTGGAACCCGGAAGTAGGACGCATCCTGACAGAAACGAGGCTCGGCGTGATTTGGCTGACTCGATTGGTGCTTGTGATCCTGGCTGTTTGGCTGGCAGGACACAGAGATTCGCCGCGGAAGGAATGGGGCAGCTTCGCTGTCAATCTCGCTCTGCTGTTCACCGTAACACTAACGAGTCACGCCGCGACGGAACCACGTCCTTTCCTCCCCATGCTCGCTGACTGGCTTCACCTGGTTGGCATGGCATTTTGGCTGGGCGGACTGGTTTATTTCTTTACTGCCGTTCGCCACTTACATCGGTTAGATGGTGAATTGCGGACACGATTAACA
>JAICRQ010000529.1 GCA_025966435.1 Anaerolineales bacterium
GCACGGATATCTCGAATCAGTACACGGAAGCCGCGCGGAGCGCCCTTGAGAGTTGGGTCTGTGCTGAAGGAAAGATGAGTCTTTGCCATGCACAGAGGCAGGTCTGCGAAGCCGAGTTTTGTGAACTTCTCGATCTTGGCTTCGGCTTCGGGGGAGTAGTCCACGCCATCGGCGCGATAGATCTCGCGGCAGATGATCTCGATCTTGGTCTTGATCGGCTGATCCAGGGGATAGAGAAATTGGAAGCTGCTGGGTTTTTCCGCTGCCCGGACGACTGCTTCCGCCAGTGCTGTTGCTCCTTTGCCTCCTTCCATCCAGTGACGCGAAACGACCGCATCCATCGCGCCCGCTTCCAGTGCCGCCTGGCGAATCAACTCCACTTCGGCATCTGTATCCGTTGCAAACGAATTGACGGCAACTACTACATTAATCCCAAACTTACGCGCGTTCTCGATATGCTGAATCATATTGGGCAGGCCGTCACGCAATAAACCCAGATTTTCTTCCAGATATTCAGGCGCGAGAGGTTTGCCAGCCACCACTTTCGGTCCGCCGCCATGCATCTTGAGGGCGCGCACGGTGGCCACCATCACCACCACCTGGGGCGTCAAGCCGGAGTAACGGCACTTGATATCCATGAACTTTTCCATGCCGATATCCGCGCCGAAACCAGACTCGGTGACCACGTAATCCGCCAGCTTGAGGGCGATCTTGTCTGCGATGATCGAGGACTGTCCGTGCGCGATGTTAGCAAATGGTCCCGCGTGGACGAAGGCAGGAGTCCCTTCGAGCGTTTGCATCAGGTTGGGCTTGATGGCATCCTTCATTAGCACAGTCAACGCGCCCGCGACGCCCAAGTCCTCAGCGGTGACTGCTTCCCCCTTTTTGCTCGTTGCCACGACCATCCTTCCGAGGCGGTCGCGCATATCTTCGAGGCTGGTTGTGAGAGCAAGGATCGCCATGATCTCAGATGCCACGGTAATGTCATAGCCCGAGCGGTGCTCGAACCCGACTTCCTCTTTGCCAAGCCCCACCATCACTTCGCGCAGGAAACGGTCATTCACGTCGATAACGCGGCGCCACTGGATACCGTTCGGGTCGATGTCGAGGCGAGCAAAACGGCTGCGTTCTTCGGGGGTGAGCTCATTGGGGTCGGTCTTGTCGATGCCAAGCTTCCTGAGCCGCCGCAGCATTGTGGGGGAAAACTTCCGTTCGCCTTTTTTGTTGGGGGGACAAAGCGCATCGAAAAGCTTTTCGTCATCCTGCTTGGATTCGTGCATGACACGTGCATCCAACGCTGCGGAGCACAAGTTGTGCGCGGCAGTAATGGCATGTAGGTCGCCTGTCAGATGCAGGTTGAAATCTTCCATCGGGATGATCTGCGAATAGCCGCCGCCCGCCGCGCCGCCCTTGATTCCAAAGGTGGGTCCCTGCGAGGGCTGGCGGATCACAGTGATCACACGCTTACCCAAATGCGCGCCGAGCGCCTGACTCAACCCCACAGTTGTTGTGGTCTTGCCTTCGCCCAGTGGTGTGGGCGTGATGGCGGTCACGTCGATATATTTTCCATTGGGGCGTTTAGCGAGGCGGTTGAGAATCTCCAGCTTGACTTTGGCTTTGTAGGGACCGTACAACTCCAGTTCGTTCTCGCGGATACCCAGCTCCGACGCGATTTGCAGAATGGGTTTGAGCTTGCCCGCCTGTGCGATCTCGATATCCGAAGGCACCGGGCGAAGGAGTTTGAGTCGGGTCGGCACAAAGGGGACCTTCTTTCCATTGGTTGACAACGTGCTTCCCGCTTTTTTGCGAGTTGGCTTTTTTAGAAGAACTTTTTTCGTTGACCCAGGCTTACCGCTCTTTGTCGTAGCCATAGTTTCTCCTTTGTGGCGAAAATCAGTTTTTTATCGAACCTTCAATCTGTTCCGCAGTTGCCTTAGCTGACTGTCATTTGGCAGAAATCCACGTGCCGAGGGTTTCTCCTTTGAGGGCGCGCACGATGCTGCCAGTCTCCGCGCCGGAGAAGATCTGGATCTTCAAATGCGGGTTTTGCTGAACAAGATTCAGCATTTCCGTGACCTTTGACTCCATGCCGCCTGTCACATCTGCGCCTTCTGCCTTGCCCACACCTGCCTTGATCTTATGGAAACTCTGCGGCGTAATCGTTTCGATTTTTCGTGTACGGGCGGGGAAATCCTCCCAGACTGCCGACTCAAGCCCTGCCAGCAGAATTCGCTCGGGGTGGAGAGCATGCGCCAGGAACCCGAACAGGTCCTCCGTAGAAAGAATCGTCCCGCCGCGCACCTCGTCGAAGGTGACGTCCCCATAGATGACCGGAACGAGCCCTGCTGCCAGTGCCATGCGGATGGCTGTCGTCTCCCAGATCGTGACTTGCCCATCACTCGCGATGACGTTTGCCGAAGGCGGCAGCGCAATCGAGGGGACGTTCACTTTGTTCAAAGCCGTCATTATGAACCGGTTCAACGACGACGCCTGATACCAGACTTCGGCAAAGCCTTTCCAGTAATTCTCTTCCGTTTGGTCGCGTTCGCGAAGGAGGAGCGGAGAGGCGCTCGGCACGAATCCTTCACGCGTCTGGTATTCGCTGGCAGCGACGTGCCCGAATGAGCCGGAGCCGTGCCCGAGAACAAGGCGCAGGTCTGGTTGATCTTTGCGCGCTGTGGAGACTTGCAGGGCAACATCTTCGATGATATCAAGCCGGGGTGTGTAAGGTTGAGTCTTATCCGTAATCAGTGAGCCCCCTAGCTTGAGAAAAATAAGTTCCTTCATGCCTCTATTTAACCACAAAACTTTCACAGACCCTAAAGGTCTTTGTCGTAAAAACCCGGAATTTGCA
>JAICRQ010000181.1 GCA_025966435.1 Anaerolineales bacterium
ACTAACAATCTGTAACTTAAAACAAACGTCCCGCAGGCAGGAAGCCTGCGGGACGTTTTGTTTCGAATGTCCTACTTCTCAAATGTCCAGCGGTCAACTTCACGGTTCCAATCTACCAGCTCTTCTGGCTTGAACCATAACGCCACTTCGTTGGCGCCGTTCTCCACGCTGTCTGAGGCGTGGGTGAGGTTGCGCCCCACCTCCAAGGCAAAGTCATGACGCAGCGAGCCGGGCGCGGCTTCGGTGGGACGCGTCGATCCCATCGTCTGTCGAATGGCGGCAACCGCGTTCGGCCCTTCCCAGACCATCGCCATCACGGGTGCAGAACTAATATACGAGATCAGTCCTTCATAAAATGGTTTTCCTTTGTGGACGGCATAATGTGTTTCCGCCAGTTCGGTGCTGACTTGCATAAATTTCGCGGCAACCAGACGGAGCCCGCGGCGCTCAAGGCGCGAGATGACCTCTCCTATCAGCGCGCGCTGGACTCCATCAGGTTTGACTAAGACGAGCGATCGTTCCACAGATTTCCTCCAGAATGTAGTTTGACAAAATCCTTAAACACAAAGGGCACAAAGCCTGTGGACTTTTTACCTTCGTGCCCGGAGTGTCCTTTGTGTCAAGAAAAGTTTGGTTTATCTAAGTAATTCTTCTGCCTTGGTATAGGCGTCGAGTGCGTCCTGTAAGCGATTGGCGTGCATGTAGGCATCGCCCAGAGATTGCCAGATATCGACATCCACGGGGAAGCGATACGTGGCGTCGCGCAAATCGTAGATCACCTCTTCCAGGAAGCGCCCTTTCTTGATCAGCCTGGAATAACTTTCCAGGGCGCTGGAAACATTGCTTCCAGAAAGATCATTGCGTGCCTGGCCTAAAACTGGGTCGATCGGCATGCTGAGCCTGCCAGTTCCCTTGAGTTTGGACGGCCTGGGAGGAACTGAAGATGGGGCAGGTTCCTGCACCGCAGCGATCTTTTCCTCGATAATGCTCACCACCTCAGCGGCCTCACCTTCCGGAGTTAGCGCCTCGGCTTGCGCTCGGACAGGTTCCGGTTCAGGCGGAGGCGCCTGGGTCTCTGCCCGGAGTGTTACAGGCTCTGGCTCAGAAGGCTGCACTTCCGCTTCGAGTTGTCCCGTTTCGGCAGGTTGCCAATCATCGGCGCGGGTCGGTTCGATCTTTGTGGGCTCCGCCACCACCTCACCAGTTTCATCCCGCAGCCAGGCTGGCAGGTCAGTATCCGCAGCGGTCGGGGTGACTACCTGCTCTTTTTCCTGATCCAGTTCACTAAACCAGTTCGGGAGTTCCTCGGCGGGTGCCTTTGCGGCATCCTCTTCCACAGCAGACTCCATGACGGACTCCTGCTCGATGGCGCTCATCCATTCTGTATCTACAGCGGGTTCTTTCTCACTAGCTTCAGCTGTCGGTTCAATCGCAGGTAGGTTCAAGTCTGTTGCCCGGGCTTCGTCTTTTTCGATTCCTTGCATCCATTCGGGCAGAGCTTCGAGCTGGGAACTCTGAGCAGCTTCGGGTTCTGGCTCGGACTCACGCGCCTCCCTGTCAACAGCGGGAATGTTAAAGTGCGTCTCTGAAGCTTTGTCTTCATCGATGCCCTGCATCCATTGTGGAAGCTCTTCGGACGCTGCAGGCTGAACTGTTTCCGCTTCAGGCTCTTTATTGCCTGCGTCAATCGCCGAAATATCAAATAGCGTCTCTGAGGCTTTATCTTCCTCGATACCCTGCATCCAATCCGGTAGATCTTCTGCCTGCGACGATGGAGCTGCCTCTTCTTTTGGTTCCTGCGCGCTGGCAGCTACATCAGCGCCAGGCATCTTGAATACTGTCTCAGAAGCTCGATCTTCCTCAAGATTTTGCATCCACGAGGGCAATTCTTCTGACTGTGTATCCTGGACCGGTTGCGGAGGAGTCTCCACCTGTGGTTCCTCGAGATTCTTGAACCACATCCCCGTCGCATCCCGCGACGAGGGCTGCTCGGGTGCAGTGGCTGTCTCTTCCTCGTCCAGGCTTCGCAGCCAGGCTGCTGTATCTTCCACGGAGGAGGGTTGTTCAGGCGCCGAAAGCTGCTCCGCGCTGGCATCCTTCGCCTGTTTCACCCATTCCGGTTCTTCTTCTTTTCGTTCCTCCGGTGTGGTTAACAAGCCTTCCGTCGCCCCCTGTTTCGCAGCCAGGCTCTCCAACCAGGCAAATGCATCATCTCGTTCCTGCTCACTCTTACCCAACTCTTCAACAGTCGCAGCGGGTTCCGGCGCGGAGGCAGGAATCTCCTCAGGAGTCTGCGCTGCCGGGATATCTTGCGTCTGATCACCGATGCCTTTTGCCTGCTTCACCCAGTCCGGCTCTTCTTCTCTTCGTTCTTCCGGTGTGGTCAATAAGCCTTCCGTCGCCCCCTGTTTCGCAGCCAGGCTCTCCAACCAGGCAAATGCATCATCTCGTTCCTGCTCGCCTTTGCCGAGCTCTTCCACACTCCCTACAGGTTGTGTTGTTGGAGTCTGTTCAACCGGTATGGAAGGTTGACTCGCGGAAACATCCATGCCTTTGGCTTTCTTGACCCACTCGGGTTCTTCCTCTAAACGATCTTCAGGCTTAGTGAGTAAACCCTCGGTTGCACCCTGTTTCGCGGCGAGGTTTTCCAGCCAGGCAAACGTGTCCTCCTGTTCCTCGGCGGTCATGCCAAGGTTATCCTGCGTGGAAGGTTCAGGCGTCGACACGGAAGTAGGAGCTAATTGCTCATCATCCTGCGTCAGTTCATTTAGAAAATCAAAATCATCAGTTGTGGAAGTGACAGGTGTGGTCTCCGACTCAAATCCAAACTCTTTAAGTAATTCTTTATCATCAGCTTCAAGCTTCGACGCGAGCGTTTCAGACTCGGCAGCGGGTTGATTGAGAAAATCAAATTCATTCGACGGTGTTTCGACAGGCTTAGACTCCTCGCCCAACTGGCTGAGCCAGTCCAACTCGCCGGTGGATGGCACTGAGGAAGGAGACTCATTTTCAAATCCTTTGAGCCAGTCTGGCTGTTCATCGATCGACGCGCCCGGCTCAGCAGAATCGAGTTGCTTCAGCCAATCGGGTTGATTTTGCGCAGACTGTGCCGCAGGTTGCTCTAACTGGCTCATCCAATCCGGCTGGTCAGTCGATTCGGTAGTTGGCAATGCGCTTTTATCGATCTTGTTAATCCAATCGGGCAATTCTTCTTTCTGGACAGGGCTTTCGGCAGGCTGCTCAGGCGCCATCGCCTTAACCCAGTCCGGCAGGTCACCGGGGGCGAGAGCTTCCTCACTCGAGGCAGGCTCACTCTCTGCAAATGCGGACTTGCTTTCGTCGAACGCTCCGGTGGATTGCCCCCATCCCACTGCACGTAAAAAGTCCGGGATGTCGTCTGCAGGTTCTGCGGGACTGGCGGAAGGCGGCGCCGCGTCGAAGGGCGGTTGCCCAACCAGAGGAGGCGTTTCGTTGAAGGTATTTTTCAACCAGTCGGGCTCTTCGTCTGAACGTCTGCCGCTCTCCAGAGAGATTGCCTGTCTGGACTCCCAATCCGGCTGCAAGCCTACAGGCTGACCGTTCCAGTCCAGGCGTTCCACCGTCACGGCGACGTCTGGCACCTCATCTGCTTGAAAGATGGAGCCTGAGACTTGCGCCGTGTACGGGTCGAGTTCGATCACGCGTTGACGATAAGCCTGCACATTTTCAGGATGTTCTGCACCCAGGATCTCCACCAGAATTCGGTTGGCATCGAGAGAATAGGGTTCGCTACGAAGCACAGCAGAGGCGGCTTCTGCCGCGTCATTCTTCGCGCCGCTGTGATAATACGCACGCGCCAGCAGGCTCTGCATATCCTGGCGGCCCGGCTCTTCCTTCAAAACATTCTTGATCTCGGAAATCGCCTGTGGATAAAGCTCACCCTTTACATACATGTGCGCCAGCGCCCCATGCGTCATACGGATGCGCGGAAGCTGGACGCCATCACGACGACTGTACAAGCGCTGAAGCTCGCTTTGGATCGCGGCATTCGAGGGCTGCGTTTCAAAGGCGCGCTCCATGTGCCAGATCGCGTCGTCGAGCTTGTTTTCTTCATCTCGAATGATGCTCATGCCCACATTTGCGACAAAATCATTCGGGAGCGCGACGAGCACGCGCGAGAAGATATCCACCGCATCAGGGTAGCGCTTATATTCCAGATACGCCTTGCCAAGCAGGCGATAGGTTTCCAGATGTTTTGGGAAGGTTTTCAGGATATGTTTGCAATGCGCGATCGCTTCATCCAGATGATTGCGGTCGATCATCGCCTCAATTTCGCGGTTATACGCCCGAAGGGATACTTTCGCCATGAAATTTTCTGCTCCTGTATTGCCGGTGGTCTCTTTCATTCATAGATTTCAGGTCTACGCGACGATCCGGCACGCTGTAAGTATGCCCCATTCTTAAAATTAATGCAAGCCTGGGAGCAAATTTTCAGCGAATTTACTCGTAAAAAAGCGGCAAGCGGTCTACAGGCTCTTCATGAAATTGATGGGCAGACAGGATTGCTTGACGGGCTTCTGACAGTTTCTCTCTGTCATTCGCATGGACGGTAAATAAGGGATCGCCCTTTTCGACTCGATCCCCCACCTTATGGGGGATGACGAAGCCAACAGCGTGGTCGATCGGGTCGGATTTACGCGCCCGCCCCGCCCCCAGCGCCACTGCCGCCTCTCCCACAATCCGCGCATGGATTTGAGACAGGTAACCGCTCTGTGGCGATTCCACCACTTCAATATACTCTGCCTGCGGGAATTTCGATGTGTCTTCCACGTACGATACATCGCCTCCCTGCGCCTCGACCAGTATTCGGAGCTTCTCGAAGGCAGAACCATCCACGATGGATTTCTCTGCCATGGAGCGCCCTTCCTCCAGGCTTTTCGCACGTTTTCCCAGCACCAGCAAATGCTCGCTGACGTGCAGGCAGTGTTCAAGAAAATCCGCAGGACCATTGTCTTTTAGAGTTTCCACTGCCTCGATCACTTCGAGCGCGTTACCTACGGCATAGCCCAGCGGCTGGTTCATATCCGAGAGCAGCGCCACAACGTCCCGCCCAGCCAGCTGACCGATGTTCACCATCATGTCCGCAAGCTGGCGCGCATCCTCAATGGTCTCCATGAACGCGCCCAGCCCAGTCTTCACATCCAGGAGGATCGCCTGCGCGCCCGCTGCCAGTTTCTTGCACATAATGGACGAGGCAATCAACGGGATGGATTGCACTGTCCCAGTCACATCGCGCAGAGCATAGAGTTTTCCATCGGCAGGTGCGAGGTCCAGAGATTGCCCAGTCAGGACGATGCCTTTCTCTTTAAGCTGGTGCTTGAATTCTTCGGTCGTGAGATCCACACGATACCCAGGGATGGATTCCAGTTTGTCGAGCGTACCACCGCTGAAGCCAAGCCCTCGCCCAGACATTTTGCCGACAGGCAACCCGCACGCTGCAACAATCGGCAGAACGGCAAGACTCGTTTTATCTCCCACGCCGCCGGAGGAGTGCTTATCCACCGCCAAGTCGACGACATCACTGAGATCCAGCATGTGACCGGAATTCGCCATCGCTAGGGTGAGGTCGGTCGTTTCACGCGGCGTCATTCCATTCAATACAATTGCCATGAGAAGCGCAGAGGCTTGATAGTCGGCCACCTCCCCCGAAATAAAGCTCTTGATGAAGAACTCGATCTCCGCGAGTGTAAGCTCACCTTGATCGCGTTTCTTGATAATAATATTGACAGCGCGCATGAGAATCTCCTTATGAGAGGTTGCGCGTGTATTTTATCGCGGGAAAGTACTCAGGTAAACATGTATACAAGGAAATACAACAACTTGTGTACATATCTACTTATGTTATGTACTTTTACGTGTTTTTCACAAGCTTATATCCTTCTTTTGAATCCTGCACCGTCCATCCCAGCGCAGTGATTTGTTCACGCAACTGGTCAGACTCTGCCCAATTCTTGTTTGCGCGGGCAAGGAGGCGTTGTTCCACCAGGGCGATCACTTCGTCCGAGGGTTGGTCATTTTCAAGCGTAGGAGGATTGACGCACATCTCCCACACATCTGCGGGAATATCTTTTTCAAGGGGATTGGGAATTTGAAATTCGCCTAATTCATTCAGCGAAAACGTAGACCCAGACGGGAACATCTCCGGGTTGCCTGCATGCACCAGCGACACGGAGCTGACGCCGCTCACCTCACATAGCCCCGACTCGAAGTCCACAATCAGACCGGTGTGTTCATCCAGCCCGATGATTTGGTTTTCATCAGGAACAAGCGCAGACCATTCGGCAAAGCGGTCCATGCCGATGAAACAGCGACTCGTATCAAGATCGACACCGCCATCTGCATTATTCCAGTGGGGGATGAAGGACAGGTTTAAGCCAAAGTCGGAAAAAAGATCCAGTCCATCCACCGCATGGACATCCTGTCCCACTTTGTAAATTTCGTAGACGGGCAGGGCATGCGCGCCAATGGAAATCGTTGCCGCGGAGGCAAACATGAGTGTGGCGCCGAGTCGGTGTCGCGCCCGGATGACGTCCCACGCCAGTGTGTCTTGTAACTGCCGGATGGCATAGGTGGGGCTGCCGGGTCCCATAAAGATCATGTTGGCGTACAGCAGCGGCTTGATAATCTCAGGATCATCGGGGCTAAACGCCGAATCCTTTTTGCGGGCAGCGATAATTTCAATGACCGGCTTATAGTTCTGTAGCCGTGTCTTCATAAATTCCCCGACACGCCCCACGACCTGGGCTGAATTCAGTTCGAAGCCTGCTGGCGTCTCCATCAATGCGATACGAAGCTGCTCGTTGATGTTGCGCGCCAGGGTCTCAAAAATGCGCCCTCCCGCGAGAGAAGTTTCGCCAGACCCGAGAAAGGCGATCTGTCCGAGTGCCATGTTCATCTCCTGTAAAGCTTAGTGCGTTAATCATGGGACGCGCTGTTAAGC
>JAICRQ010000099.1 GCA_025966435.1 Anaerolineales bacterium
AAATCTGCTTGGACGGGTTGGCTTCCTGTTGCAAGACTCGCAGTGCTTCATGGGCGGCACTGTGGACGTCCCGGCGCAATGGCGCAGGAAGGGCTGCCAGCCGCTCCTTGATCTGGGTCAACTCCGAAGCGTGAGAGGAGTTACCCGCGATCTCGTCGAGCATGTCCATGACCTGATCGCGCTCCTCGAGAATCGGCGCGAGATACGCCTCCCAGGCAAGCTTGCGGATTCCCTCCACGGTCGCGTGATCCTCTTTTTCGATTGCGACCAGCTCCGGTTCGGTCGCGACATCGCTCTCGATCATCCACTCGCGCATCTTGCGGATACAATCGTACTCCTCTTCCCATTGGAGGCGCTTTGGCGATTTATAGCGTTCATGGCTACCGGATGTGGAGTGTCCCTGGGGCTGTGTAACTTCAATGACGTGCACCAGCTGCGGAACGTGGTGCTGGCGTGCGACCTCTGCCGCGTTCGTATAAGTCTCAAGCAGAGCAGGATAGTCCCAGCCGCGCACTTGATGGAGGTCATATCCACGTCCAAAATCCTTTTCAAGAGACGGGTCGCGCTGAAAACCTTGCAGGATGGCATAGATGTTTTCCTTGACCATCTGGAACGCGTTGGGGACAGAGATTCCATAACCATCGTCATACACGGTGATGACCGCAGGCGCCTGCAGAACCCCGATGGCATTGACCGATTCCCAGAACATACCCTCCGCTGTCGAGGCGTTGCCGATGCTGGCAAAGGTCACTTCGTTTCCGTCTTTCGAAAACTGAGTGAAACCCATAAGCTCTTCCAGCTGGCGATACAGGACGGAAGCATAGGCGAGTCCCACCGTGCGCGGCATCTGGGTGCCTGTGGGGGAAACGTCTGCCGACGTGTTGTACATTTCCGTCTGATTCTTCCACGAGCCATCCGGGTTGACGTAACGACTGGCGAAGTGCGCGTTCATCGAGCGTCCCCCGGTGTTCGATTCGTGGTTTACATCCGCATGGGCATACAACTGGGCAAAAAATTCCTGGATATTCATCACCCCCAACACGAACATCCAGGTCTGGTCACGATAATATCCTGAGCGCCAATCCCCCTTGTGAAATACACGCGCAATCGCAAGGTTGGCAAGCTCCTTGCCGTCTCCGAAAATCCCGAATTTTGCTTTCCCGCTTAAAACTTCACGTCTGCCAATTAAACTTGCCTGCCTGCTCTGATACGCCAGGCGATAATCCCTAATAATCTCTTCTTTTTCGAGGGGAAGTGCAACTGTACCCTTCGTTTTGGGCATGAACTCTCTCCTGAACTGAGCTGAGGAGGATTATAACAAACGAATGGCGACGAAATCGTCGCCATTCCCACTTCCACTGATCAAATTTGGACGACATTATTGCTCCAAAGCTATCTTCACCGCCTCATACACATCCAAAACGCCATATCCGTACGCAGCATTGGGATTGTCGCCTGTAAAACAACCAACATCCGTACTTCCAGTATATGGATCTGCGGCTTGAATGAGCAGTTGTTCTGTTCGTTCAATATCACCTACCAAGGCTGGGTCGGCTGACCAGAGCAGGGCCACCGCGCCAGCGACGTGCGGTCCTGCCATCGAGGTGCCGCTGTTCGAGCCGTAGGTACCACCGGGCAAAGCAGAGAGGATATCCACACCTGGCGCAGCGATATCCGGTTTCACTCGCCCGGAGCCATCGGCAGTCACGGGACCGCGGCTGCTGAAAATAGCCATATTTCCGGATTGGTCGATCGCGCCGACGGAGAAGACCGAATCGTACAAAGACAATGGTGCATCGACCGTACTACAAGCCGGACCGTCATTGCCAGTAGAAACGACAACGAAAATCCCTGCATCCCGTAGGTGGTTCGCGGCATCCAGCAGGGCATTGGGGTCACAGCCTTCCAGCTTGGGGCAACCCCAGGAATTGTTCAGCACATCCGCAGCCAACGTGGGATCACCATCACTGAGCGGATCACCACTCTGCGGAAACGGGGCAAGCATGAACTGCATGCAATCGAGATACAGCGCGGGGTTTGCCAGGTTGCGGTCCAGGTTCGAACATGCAAACCAGGTCGCGCCGGGCGCGATGCCGATCCCGTCTTGTCCCACAATTGTGCCTAATGTATGCGTCCCGTGCCCGCCATCGTCATAAGGGGAAGGTTTGCCGTTCCACGGGTCGAACCAGTTATAGTCATCGCCGCTCGCTCTGCCGCGATAGGTCTCTTTGAGGGCAGGATGATTCACATCCGCACCGCTATCAGACTGCCCGATCACGACCCCCTCGCCGCGCACGCCAAACTCCTCCCAGACCCGGTCGGCGCCGGTCATGGATACATTCCACTGCACACCCGTTGGCGTGGGATCGGCTCCGGTCATCACCGCAAGCGATTCGTCTGACGAAATGGGACGCAGGCGCGGGCTGGGAATGACACGATCCACCTCGGGGCGCGTGGACAGATACAAACGGACGAGGGTACCGCCGCGAACTTCCATCCCGTTGACGAGGTAATACGGTGTATATTCGACGCCAAAATTGTCGAATGTATTTCGCAACTCCGCCTGCGTTTCATTCGCAAGCTGCACGAGCATTTGATAAGCCGTGGTCCGCCTCTCATCGATATCATCAATCTGGCGTATGCTTGAAAGATCTGCCTGATCCTTCAAGATGACAAACAGCCGGTCGCCATGGAAGCCGCGGTTGCCGCTCGCGAGGAAGAGGATCGCGACGACAAGCCATGCAACAAGTGCTCCCCCAGCACCCAATATCCGTTTCACACCGGAATCAGTGCCTGATTTCGTTAGAGCCCTTACAATCAACGCGACCAACCCCACGCTCAAACCCAAGCCAACTGCGAGACCAACTGCCATGAAGGCGATCCCAATCAGATCGCCCAGGATAATCGTCAGTTCGGTGGGATCGAAAAAGATCAGTGCTGCGGCAGTTAGTAACCCTGTCAGGATTGCGGCAGAGACTCTTGAGGGCATAAGCACCGCAAACGCGAACGCAAACGAAGGCAGGATGGCAAGCAGAATCAGTTGCCCGCCGTCATACCCAATAGCAGAACCTAGCAACGCTAATACAGTACCGATTCCGAGCGCATCGAGAAAAAGATTCTCGGTCGTGGATTCCATCAACAGCGCTGCGAGCCAGCCGAAGGACAAGCCAGCCAGCAAGCTGAGGATGGCATCGGTGGGAGAGCCGAACGCGCCCAGCACGGCAAAGGGTCCAACACCAAATGCGGCAAACAAAAAGGCGAAGGAGATATTGCTAGGTCGATGGTCACTGGTTCTTCCACGCACTCTTGACACAATTATGGCAGCGATCACGCACATCAAAATTTGTAAGATGAAACCCAGTTGATCATTGTTGGGACCCAGCAATCGCAGCAGTAATCCGGGAAACGCCAGGAGCGATGCCACCAGCCACCCCGCGTAAACAGGCTTAAAACGCAGATCTTTACTGAACCGCCACAAGACAGCAATGGCGCCAGTCAGGATCGCTCCCTGCACTGCCAGCCCAATCAACCCCGCCCATTCGAATTGCGCCTGGCTTCCACTGGCAATCGCAACCTGTTCGGTAGACCATAAGATCAAATGATAGATGAGCAAACCTAGCGGCAGCAACAAGCCAAGCAGCAGAAATAGGACTGCAGCACCTTCAGAACGCTGTCCGGGTTCAGCAGAAGCCACGGAGGTATCTGTTTGAGTCATATCATCTCCAGCAATTGTGATATTCCTTAATAGGCGAATTCTAATCTGCGGCAGCTTTCGCCAGGTCCGGTTTGTGCGGTTGGACCTTGAACAGTTTAAACGCCCATTGTACCGATGGTCCGATCAGCAGCGCGAAGACCACCGTGCCGACTCCCAGGGGGCCACCCAACAGCCATCCGATCAGAACCACGATCACTTCAATCGCACCGCGTGCCAGACGAATGCTGACTCCGGTAGTACGGTGGATTGCCAGCATCATACTATCGCGCGGACCTGCGCCCGCGTCTACGCCGATATACACCGCCGTTGCAATTCCCTGGACCAAAACACCCAGCAGGAACATGCTGATTTGCAGAAGGAGGATGTTAGTTAAATTCGGGATCAACTCCAGAAACAGGTTCAGCCAGGGACCGATGCTCAAGATATTCCCCAACGTCCCCCAACCAACTTGCTCGCGCAGCAGCAGGGCAAGAATCAAAACAAAAAAGCCCATATAAACAGTCATCGTACCGATCCTGATGCCCAGGATGTTTGCCAGCGCCACCTCCAACACGACCCATGTGCCTGTCCCAAGATTGGCGCGCACAATCAAGGCGATCGCAAGACCGTATAACAAAAAGCCAAATTGAATGATGACAAAATCTCTTATAAATGTATTCCAGCGGATTGGTTTGAGCATTTGTTCTCCAATATCTCGCGCTGAACGGAGCGACGAGTGAACTTCGAGGAGCGCAGTTGAAGCGCGGTTCGACTACATGCCTCGGCTTACACTCGGCATTCCGCTCAGCGCAAAGCATAAGCTAAGATAATATCACCTATGATACACTCACGCCATGTCACAGATTTTTGAAACACAACGTGACCCGTTTACGATCAGCACTGATCCCGCACGGCTTGATATCGATGCCATATGCGATTTTCTCACACGCGCCTACTGGGCTAACACACGCCCGCGTGAGCGCACAGAACGTGCCATTCAGAATTCGCTGGTCTTTGGCGTTTATGACGGAGACAAACAGATCGGCGTCGCGCGGGTTGTGACAGATTATTCGATCTTTGCCTATTTATGCGATGTCTTCATTCATGAAGAGTACCGCGCTCACGGTCTTGGCAAGTGGCTGATCCAGACCATCATGGAACATCCCAGCCTGAGGGACATGCGCCGCTGGGTGTTGGTGACAAACGATGCGCACGGGCTCTATAAACATTTCGGCTTCACGTCGATTGAAGATCCCGAACATTGGATGCAAATGTTCAGGCGCTTTCCGGGTGAGGAATAATGCCTGCCGTCACGCTCCGACTCAAGCCGGGACGAGAGAAAAGCCTGCTTCGCCGTCACCCGTGGATCTTCTCCGGGGCAGTTCAAGAGGTGGAAGGTGAGCCTGTTTCGGGCGGGACGGTGGACCTGCTCTCATCGGACCGGCAGTTCCTCGCCCGCGCAGCCTACTCACCCAGTTCCCAGATCCGGGCGAGGGCGTGGACATTTGAAGAGGAACCGGTTGACAGGGAATTCTTCCGAAAAAGAATCCGTTCGGCAATCCAGTCACGTGACGCCCTGCATCTGAAACCTGGCACAGACTCATATCGCCTCATTTACGCGGAATCGGATGGCATCCCGGGCTTGATCGTTGACAGGTATGGGGATGTACTGGTCCTGCAGTCTCTCACAGCAGGCTCTGAATTCTGGAAAGAGACAATCGCCGATCTTGTACTTGAAGAGACCGGGCTCTCGACGATCTATGAACGCTCCGACGCGGATGTGCGTGAGTTAGAAGGGTTGCCGCCGCGAAGTGGCATTCTTCGTGATTCGGAAGATCTTCCGAATCACGAGCCTCGAATAGCGAATATTGTGATTACCGAATATGGAATGAAATTCAACGTCAACCTGCAAAGCGGGCACAAGACCGGATCCTACCTCGACCAGCGCGAAAACCGCCTGCGGGTGCGCGAGCTGGCAAATGATAAAGACGTGCTGGATTGTTTCTGCTACACCGGCGGGTTCACAGTCAACGCGCTGGCTGGCGGCGCCAGATCCGTTCTTTCGATCGATTCGTCTGCGGAGGCGCTGAGGTTGTGCCAGGAAAATGTCACGTTAAATAGACTGCCCACCGAGAAGCACACGCCACTCGAGGGGGATGTTTTTCAACTCCTGCGCAAATTCCGCGACGAGAACCGTTCCTTCGACATGGTCATCCTCGACCCGCCCAAGTTTGCTCCCACCGCAGCGCAAGCCGAGCGCGCCGCGCGTGGCTACAAGGATATCAATCTGCTGTCGTTCAAGCTGCTGCGTCCGGGCGGAATTCTGGTCACATTTTCCTGCTCAGGCGGAATCGACGCGGGCCTGTTCCAGAAGATCGTTGCGGGGGCCGCGTTGGACGCCAGTGTGGAGGCGCAGATCCTTGAGCATCTATTTCAGGGAGCCGATCATCCGGTCTCACTGCATTTCCCGGAAGGAGCCTATCTCAAGGGTCTGGTTTGTTATAAGCGTGGTCAATAAAAAGCAAAGGACCTTATGCCTCTAGGCGAAAGCACGGACGAGTAAAGAATCGAGTGTCCGTCGCGGATGATTTACGGGATTCGTTCCAATAAGTTTCAATCAGTATAAAGACAGTGATCGGCGCTTCTGGAATATGGGAGCGCTTTTGTTTCGGTAAGAAAGTGCCGCTGCGCGCAACTAATAGACGCACCAGTGTCGATGAGGAGCAAACGCCTCTCCGGTCATCAACAAGCATGATCGTAGAACGTTGATAATCTCTTTTCGTTATAATCTTTAGAGCAGATCGATTTCAATTGCATCATCCACTTGTTTGCCTCTGTAAGGCATTGGTATTCATTGCATCTATTAAGTATCATGGCGCTCGCGGCATGACAATTTATCAAGGAGGAAGAAGTGAAACATTATAAATATTTGATCATTGGTGGCGGACTGGCAGGAGATGGCGCAACAAAGGGAATCCGTGAACTGGATACAGAGGGATCTATCGGCGTGATCAGCATGGAGCCCGACCCGCCGTACATGCGACCGAATCTCTCCAAGGGATTGTGGAAGGGCCGCCCTGTGGAAAAGATCTGGCGCAAGACGGAAGAGCGCGCTGAGCTTCATCTCAATCGTAAAGTCGTCCAGCTGGACCCTGCGAATAAATCGGTCGTGGACGACCAGGGGGAGGAATATACATACGACAAACTTCTGCTGGCGACCGGCGGCACACCTAACCATCTCCCGTTTGGAAATGGCAATATCATCTATTATCGTAACTTTCAGGACTATCAGCATCTACGTTCGTTGACCGAGCGAGGAGATCACTTCGTCGTGATCGGCGGCAGTTTTATTGGGTCCGAAATCGCCGCGGCGCTGACGATGGTGGGCAAGAAAGTGACGATGATCTTCCCCGGAAGCGGAATCAGCGAAAACATTTTTCCTTCCGATCTCTCACATTTTTTGATCGATTATTATCGTGAGAAAGGTGTGGAACTGATCACAGGCGAATCAGCTGCCAGTATCCAAAAGGAGGGCGAGCGCATCACAGTTCACACCGGGGGCGGGCGTGTTGTCGAAGCGGATGGCGTCGTGGCGGGGATTGGCATTCATCCCAACCTGGATCTGGCAAAAGAAGCTGGACTCAAAGTCAACAATGGTATCGTTGTCAACGAGCACCTGGAAACCTCTGCCCCCGATATTTACGCGGCGGGAGATGCAGCAAACTTCTTCCATGAAGCACTCGAAAAACGGACCCGGGTGGAGCATGAGGATAACGCTGTCCAGATGGGAAAGGTCGCCGGGCGCAACATGGCTGGCGGGAACGAGACGTACACCCACATCCCAATGTTCTATTCCGATCTGTTCGAGCTGGGCTATGAGGCTGTGGGCGATATGAGCAGCAAGATGAAAACGATTGAGGACTGGCAGGAAGAACCCTTCAAAAAGGGCGTGGTCTATTACATGGATGACGGGCGTGTGCGCGGCGTGTTGCTCTGGAACGTCTGGGATAAGGTGGAGGCTGCGCGTGCGTTGATGAAAGAGGATGGTCCTTTTAAGGCGGAAGACCTGAAAGGGCGAATCACCGGATAAAACGGTTACGCCAGCGGCTGGCGGAAGTTTGCACCTGTGAGCTCGTCATGGATGAGGACCACGTCGCTGACGGGGTGTCTCGTCCCCATCTGCTCGATGAACTTGCAGACGTTGTAACCCCGGCTTTCACGTTCATAGTCTGCCAGCCATCTCTGGAGCTCTGGGTCCTCGCCCTCTCTCGGAAATTGAATCTTGTAGCGTCGTATCTTCATGCGGTGCGGTTTGGGCGTCAGCCTTGCCCGGAAACATCTCTGCTTTTGACATAAGGTCATATAAAGCTGGTCACAGTTGAACTCGCTCATTATCCTGCCCGTCTCAGGGTCGCGCGCATCGAAATCCTTGCCCGACACGACCACTCTGGCTCCCTGATACGTTTCATACAGCCGAAAGCCATATGCCTGATACTTTGGCGTCACAGCCAGTTTCCGGACCATATCAAAAATCTTGCGTTTATCCTGTGCCAGGTCCTTCTTTTTGAGAAAATCACCGAATGAAGGTTTTGGTTTGTCGATATCCAGGATCAACAGATGTTCGGCATTTAATACTTGAGCGCCGTATCGGTTCCGTGTAATGGCGGAATGATCATCGATGATTTGGAGAATTTCCTCCCGAATTTCCGCCTCGTATTCATCGAAGAGATGCTTCTCCCCTTTGATCTTGCGGTTTACTTTTTCGGCTTTTTCCTGGGCTTTGCGGCGGGCATCTTCTACAGAGACATTGGACCCGCCATAGCAGGTGATTGCCTGCTGCATACCATCCATTAGAATCGTTTGTTTTTCGGTGACCCAGTGTTTGTAAATCTTCATTGATACGTTTCTTTGACTTGAGTTGTTAATAGCCACAGGGACACGATTGTATCGTGTCCCTGTTTTTGTGACTTTTGGATTTAAGCGTTAGCGTTTCTCTTCTTTTTCTCCCAGCGCGGCGACGGCTCGAATCAAGCCCATCACGAGCACGCCGATTTGTACGCCATCGCCGGTGGTAAGAGTGATCTCGTGTCCGGTCTGCTGGGCACGGCGCTGCAGCATCATGGCGGCGACCACTCCCGTTGCAGCGCCAAGTAAGGCTCCAAAGAGTAAAATTCTGTTATCGTTCATATCTATTTCCTTCCTAACAAGGCTTTGATCGTCGCGCCAAACCCACCCACGGCAAAGACGGGTTTCACTACCACATCCGCAGCGCGACGAATGCGGATGGCAAGCTTGTGGACAAAGTCCTGTGCCTTGCCTGTGTACCGGGGAGCAATGCCCAGCAGCCGTCCCATCAAATAGACCAATCCGCCAAGCACAGCCAGAAACACGAATCCCATGATACAGACCGGGATCGCAATCCACATGGTGGAGATCGCCGCCCAGCGACCGACATCTCCATTATCGAGAAACGTGGCAATGTTCAACAGCACTATCGCTGCGATGAACAGGAGCGCCGCCAGCACGATCGGCAGGATGATCTGCATCGTCCGCTGCTTGCGATGCTTTCTATAGGATTCGTGGACAGGCTCAGGGAGCATGGCTTTCATGATTCGTATTTTAGCATAATTGCAATACAAGACATTGGGGGAAATGCCTGAGGGAGGGTAGGGATTAACTTAAAGGCCGGAGCAGCCTGGCATGCCTCGCCCAGGCACGCCA
>JAICRQ010000461.1 GCA_025966435.1 Anaerolineales bacterium
ACGCCCCCTCGTCCTGCAAACGGACCGGGGGCGTATTCTATTCTTGTGCAATGCACAGTGGAGGTGCAACATGTTAGACCTGAATTTGATCCGCGAAAACCCCGACCTCGTCCGCACGGCGCTCCAGAACCGCCAGATGGACGTATCGCCTGTGGACGAGATTCTGAGGCTCGATGAGAAACGCCGTTCTCTGCTTACGCAGGTAGAAGCGTTAAAAGCAGAGCGCAACGCAGTTTCCAAGGAGATTGGCAGATCCAAAGAGGCGGCAACACGCGAAACAAAGATCGCGGCCATGCGCGAAGTAGGCGATAGAATCAGCGCGCTGGATAAAGAAGTCGCGGATGTTGAAGCTGAACTCCACGCGATTACATCTGCTATTCCAAATATTCCGGACGAACGCACACCGGTCGGCACCAGTGAAGAAGAAAACGTGGTGCTGCGGACAACGGGTCAACTCCCCGAGTTTGATTTCGAGCCCAAGCCACATTGGGACCTGGGGCCCGCCCTCGGCATCCTGGACTTTGAGCGCGGCACGAAAATCACCGGCTCACGTTTTTATGTATTGAAGGGACCCGGCGCGCGGCTGCAGCGTGCCCTGATCGCCTTCATGCTGGATCTGCATATCCGTCAGGGTTACACAGAGCAGTACCTTCCGTTTATGGTGAGAACAGCTACTGTCTTTGGTGCAGGTCAATTGCCGAAGTTCGCTGACAACCTTTATAAAGACCACGAAGAAGATCTCTACTTTGTACCCACAGCTGAAGTCCCGTTGACGGGCCTGCACATGGACGAAATTCTGGAGGAAGCGCAGCTGCCGTTGTTCTATACAGCCTATACGCCTTGTTTCCGCCGTGAGAAGATGAGCGCCGGACGCGACGTGCGCGGCATCAAACGTGGACATCAATTCGACAAAGTCGAGATGTACATGTACACCAAGCCGGAAGACTCGGATACTCTGTTGGAGAAGATGCGTGAAGATGCCGAAGCCACCTGTTCGGCGCTGGGCTTTACCTATCGCGTGAAACAACTTTGCACGGGCGATCTCGGCTTTAACTCAGCCATCACCTACGATATCGAAGTCTGGGCGGCGGGCTGCAATGAGTGGCTCGAGGTTTCATCGGTCTCGAACGTGCGCGACTTCCAAGCGCGCCGTGCGAATATAAAGTACCGCCCATCGGATGGCGGCAAGGCTCGTTTTGTGCACACGCTCAACGGCTCGGGGCTTGGACTCCCGCGTACGCTGATCGCGATTCTGGAAAACAACCAGCAAGCCGATGGTTCGGTCGTCGTGCCCGAAGTGCTCCGTCCCTGGATGGGCGGCGTGGAGGTCATTAAATAGCATAGACCCTAAGGGTCTCCGTTGCAATTCGAGTTACTATAGATTGCAACTTTACGCAAACTTAAGGGTTTTTGCAGAAAAGACCCTTAGGGTCTATTTACAAGGAGAACATGACACCTGAGTTTGAATTGTTCTTGCAAGCGGTTCTGGAGACACTGACGCTATTTGCCCTCATCGTCGGGCTTTTAGGGTTGGTCATACCCATCTTCCCCGGGCTGGTGATCATGTGGCTGGGAACACTGGTCTATGCCATCCTCCAGAATGCAGCTGGCAACATGACGGGCTGGAAGTGGGCAATCTTCGGCATCATCACCCTTCTGATGATCACCGGCAGTATTGCAGATAACATCATCATCGCTCGCAAGATGCGCGATAAATATGTGCCTTGGAGCTCCATCCTGTTTGCGTTTGGCGCCAGTCTTGTTGCCAGCCTTTTTTTTACCCCCCTCATCGGTCTCGCTGCAGCGCCCGTGGGCTTATATCTGGCAGAAAGCCGCAGGCTGAAAAACAATGAAGCTGCCATCGAATCGACCAAAGCCTACATGGTTGGCTGGGGCTGGGCATTTGGAGCAAGGTTCGCGATCGGGTTGGTGATGATCGGATTCTGGATGATCTGGGCGTGGATCCTATAACGTCAAAAGCTTACAAAAACAGGCTCTCTATCAGGGGGCCTGTTTTTATTTCTTAGCATCTGCCGCGGCTTGGATCAGGGTCTTTCGGAACGTTTGCCCCGCCGCGCTTTCATCGAGCCCAATAAACGCGCTGGCAGCCTCACTGGCATCTGTGAACACTCCACTGACCTCCACCCCCGAATCTGGTACCATCTTTGCAAACGGTGTTTGAGAATAATCCTGCACTGTAATGTGAATCAACTGCGCCGATAACACAGCCGGATTTTTATCTGGCTGATCTACGGCCCAGAGTAACCAGCGAGGCGTGACAATCGCGATCATCCGAACGATCTCTGCCTTGCCAAACAATCCCTTCTTTGCCTTTTCTGAGTCTGTTTGAACGCAAATCAATGCGTCGGAAAGAATGGGGCCGAGGTTGTATTGCTCAATATGCAGTTGAATGGACTCCCTTGTGTCGGCCGGAAGGTTATCAATCGATACTTCCTTCGTCCGGCGTTTCCAGTCAGGCATGGGTGCTCTTTCAGAGGCTATCTGAGCTTTTCGACAACACTGATTGCTACATCCTCAGGCTGCTCGCCATTCAAGACGCGGGTCAGCGCTTCCTGCAGTAATGGACCAAGAACTGCCAGCACATCGTTCGAAGGAATGGGATGTGCAGACTCAAGGATTGCCGTCATCATTCGATCACCGTCCTCCACGATTGAAGGCCGTGTGGGAAGATACCCGGTTGCGCGCGTCCAGTCTGCAAGAAACTCTTCGGCAACCAGAAATTCAGCCAGCTCCACGGCAAGCTGCTGGTTCTCGGGATTCGCCCCCGCCAACGCCCAGACCCAGCCTGTTGCATAGGAAAATGACATCTCCTCCAACCCGGGCAGCGGAATGACGGTCCCATCTTCCGATGGACGGTAATTCAGGTACCAGACGATCGCCTTGTTGGCGCTGCCTGTACGGTAGATCTGCAAGGTCTGTGCATCATTGGTGATGTTTGCCAACGCGGGAGGGAATATCTCCTGCGAAACACCCTCCTGCACGAACGTTAACACGCGGGTCAATACTTCCTGATCCAGCATCGGCAAACCTTCGGCATCCAGCACTTCGCCGCCGGCAGAAGCATACAGCGACAATCCAACCAGTGCCTGAGGATTCCCCGCCTGAAAAACGAGATCGCCTTCCGTTGCCAGCAGATCCTCCCAGGTCGCCAACTGCCCAAGCTCAGGGTAATAGATCAAGACCAGAGTATCTCCCAGGAAAGGCAAACCATACCCGGTGTTTTGAATGTGCGCGAGTTGCTGAGCATAACTGTACCAATTGGGATCGTCGAGCGCCGTCGAAAGCCCATCGATCGGATGTAATAATCCCAGCAGCGCCGCCAGTTCAAGATCAGGGCGGGAAAGCAGCACCAGGTCCGGCAATGCGCCAGG
>JAICRQ010000161.1 GCA_025966435.1 Anaerolineales bacterium
ATTTGCCGTAAAGTGATTCAGGCGAAGGACAGTGGGACAAACGAAATCATGATCTGGGGGGATGGCACACAGACGCGCAGCTTTACATATATCGAGGATTGCGTGCTGGGCATCGATAAGATCGTCCATTGTGACGAGCTCGTGGCGACACCAATCAACCTCGGCTCGAGCGAATTGATCTCCATCAATGATCTGGTCAGCCTTGCCGAAGAGATTGGCGATGTAAAGCTCACGCGCAAATACGATCTCAGCGCCCCGCGAGGGGTGGCAGGACGCAACAGCGACAACACGTTTATCAAACAAGTATTTGGCTGGGAACCGGGTACGCCGTTTAAGGAAGGTTTGACTCAGAGCTACCGTTGGATCGAAGGGCAATTCAATGCCCGTAAAGCTGGCGAGCGTGTAGTCAACGACACGATGTAATTATTTGAAGGTGAGTATCCTTCGCAGCCGTAGTCGGAACTTCCACGGTAGCCAGGAATAAAGCAGTTTACGCGTGTACATCCGTAGGCGCAGCCAAGAAAGCCAGCTTCCCCCTTCTCGCTCGAGCACGCGCAGCATGTCCGGGTAGCAGCGGTCGTCATTGATGATTGTCTTCCCGGCGCCGTGGATGCGGAATTTTGCCCAGCGTTTGGGAACGTAGAGCACCTGTGACACCTTTGCGATGCGCACCCATAGGTCATAGTCGAAACTAAAGAACAGCGAGAGGTCTAACGGACCCACCTTCTTCCAGACATCCGCGCGGAAAAACGTTGTCGCCTGTGGGATGTGAACCGAGCCGCGCAGCATCTGACGGTATCCCGTCTGCTTGGCGCCAAACTGGCCGACCGTCGTCCCGGAGTCGTCGATCAGGTCCGCGTCACCGTAGACCATCCCCACTTCCGGTCGGCTTTGCAGAATGGATACAGCCTCTGAAACCGCGCCGGGAAAGTAAATGTCATCTGAGTTCAGCCAGGCCAGGATCTCTCCGCTAGCGCGCGAAAAGCCTTTGTTTAGTGCATCGGCATGCCCCTTATCTTTTTCAGAGACCCACCATGCCAGGCGATCCGCGTATTTTTGGATGACTTCCACACTGTTATCTTTTGAGCCGCCATCGACTATGATGTATTCAATATTGGGGTAGTCCTGTTCTAGGACGGATCGGATCGAAGCTTCAAGAAATTGCCCCTGATTGAACGAGGGAGTGATGATAGATACTTTTGGGAGCTGAGAAAGTGAAATCATAGTGAGAAGAAAAATTATAGCATTTTATCGAAGTTCAATGACAAGAGACTTTGATCTCCAATGGTTTTTCGTAAATCCTATATAATGGGACGGGTTAATGCGCTGGTTATTTTCTCCCCCCTCTATCGATGACCTCATTCGCTTGCTCAAGGCATGGCGGTTCTGGTCTGTCGGTGCGCTGATCGGCGCGCTGCTTGGGGCAGGAGCCTACTACATCGCTCCACCGCCATACCGTGCCCACGCTATTGTCCTGGTGGATTTCAACCTGGAACAAGCCTGGCCGGAGGAGACGGACCGCCAGCAGTTTTATTACCTGGAACGCGAAATACGCAAACTGAAAGAAATCGCCTGGTCAGACATGGTGATGGGAATAGTCGTAGAGACTATAGGGGATATCACGACAGAGGAGCTTCGCAACGAGACATTGTCGTTGAGCCAGCCTGCGGAGGGGGGCTGGAACTTCTATGCCGACGATAAAGATCCCGAGCGTGCCGCGGAAATCGTATCTATCTGGTCGCAGGCGTTTGTGGAACAGGTCCGCTTGCGGACAATGATGCTGGAGGGTCCTAATGAATTTATCGAAGCAACCCATACGCAGACCGCCCAAACGCCCCGCGACCGCAGCTTGTCCCTGAGCACGTATCTTTTCACAGGCGCGGTCGTATTCCTGACAGTCAGCTCATTTTTTGTTCTCTTTTTCAGTAAGCCTGCATGACAAATACACCACACTCCATATTCTCCATACTGAACATTTCCCGCTTTTTATGGGGCGCGGCGTTGTTTACGTTGCCGGTCACAAGCTTTCGTTATTTTCCATTTCTGGGGGATAATACCTATGTCCGCCCACTGGCGCTTTACCCAATCGCCTTCCTGCTTCCGCTTCTGGTGTTTCAGCTCATACAGAGGAAAGAGTCTTTCCCACGCGCTGGGACCCTGACACCGCTCCTGGCATTCGTGCTACTGGCGCTCGCCTCCACGGGAGTCGGCCTCCTGATGGATCCACTTCCCATGCGCGGGTCTGAATACTTCGGGCGCGTGTTCCGTGCCTGGATTACAGTGGTGATCGGTCTGTCCTTCGTTGTCGCGGCGGTGTGGATGAATCGCAACGAAGAGGATTTACGGTTTTCCATCAGGTGGCTGCTTGCCGGTTTCGTGTTGGATATCCTCTGGAGCGGAGTCCAGGCGCTTGCCTTTTATACGCCGCTGCTCGAGAAAGTAACCGTCACTCACTGGCAGCGAGCCTTCTCAATGCGCGAACTGGTGAGGACAAACCGTGTTTCCGGGATGGCGTATGAGCCTGCCTGGCTCGCCGGGCAAATTGCGACCATTTATTTGCCGTGGCTCATTGCCTCCCTGCTGACCCGTTTCCGCGCAACGCGCTTCAAATGGCTCGAACTCATCCTGTTAGGGTTTGCCGTGCTATTGCTGCTGGCAACCTTTTCGCGCGGTGGATTGCTCACCGCCGCCGGGGCATTCCTCCTGACGCTGCTCTTTGCCGGTCGCGCAGAACTACGCGCCGCCTGGGGTTGGTTTATCACAGGCTTCCAAGGAGGAGAAAATTGGCTCTTGCGTGTGGGTGTGATTGTCTTACTTATCGGCGGATTGATCGGCGCCGGGCTGTTCTTAAGCCAGAAGGGATACATTACACGCTTGTTCAACACTCGGGCGGATAGCGTGGAAGACTTCGTCATCGCAAATTCGGCGGGTGCACGCGCGGCGTATACATTTGGCGCCCTAGGTGCGTATAATGAGAGTCCGATCCTCGGTGTGGGGTTGGGCGCGAGCGGCTTCTATATTTACAACCACTTGCCAGACTGGGCGCTGACCACCGTACCGGAGATCGCTCGTCAATTAAGTCCCGAAAACCGTTTATACCCAAACCCTAAAAATATGTATGTGCGCCTGCTGGCGGAGACGGGTTTGATCGGGTTCTTTGTTTTTGTTGCTTTTCTGTTTTCTGTGCTCGGCGACTCGCTGCGGGCATTACAGTCCAGGACCCTGGTGGGCCGTTATCTTGGCATCGCGGGAATCTTCTCCTGGTTCGCGATTGCTTTCTATAACGTCACACAGGACTCATTTACAACACCCAATCTCTGGATCAACTTCGGTATCGTTGTGGGAATGGCTGCCTTTTTAACAGAATCAGAGTTGGAAAATTCATCGCTTTCATCTGCATCCGGTGCTCTTCAACGGACGACAGCTGAAATATGGGAGCCACAATGATTGTACTTTCCGTTGGTATGCCGCGTGCGGGGTCCGGCTGGCACTACAACCTTGTTCATGATCTGATGATGACCGCAGGGGCTACCGATGCGCATGAGATCCGGGAACAGTATCGACTGCAGCGCTTTTTGACAGAAGTGAATAACAACATTGGCGTGCTGTCGGCGCGGCGGCTGGCATTGGTCACTGTGCCGACGTTGATGGGACATACGTTTGCGATCAAAGCCCACTCAGGACCAACCTTCGCTTCACGGCTCCTGCAACGGGTAGGCTTGCTCCGGATTACTTACATTTATCGCGATCCGCGCGATACTGTGCTTTCTGCCTATGAGTATGGTCAGCGCGCCCTGGCAAAGGGCCGCCCCAACGCTTTTTCTCATCTGACTGGCTTTCAAAAAAGTGTGGAGTTCACTTTAAATTACGTCCATATTTGGGAGAAGTGGGTGCAGGAGAAAGATGTTCTCATTGCCCGTTACGAAGACATGCTTACAAATTATGATCATGAGGTTACGCGTCTTCTTAACTTCCTCAAGTTAGATGGCAGCAAGCCCGATGTACAGAATGTGATCGCGGCCTATCGCCCCGAGGCAGCAGAGGGGCAGAAGGGTCTCCATTTCAATAAAGGCAAAATCGGACGGTTCCGCGAAGTCTACAGCGTGGAAGAGCAGGCGATCCTGAATGAAATACTGGGTCCTTACCTGGAACGCATGGGTTACAAGCTCTAAAACCTAATTGTTCTGTAAGCCAGGGCGGGATTTTTCACAACCGTTTTCGAGTATCATTATCCTATGCGCCGCTTTGAGACCCCGTATATTGCTGACTGGTTCGCTGCAACGTTGCGTTGGATGGTGTTGGCCAGCCTGGTGATTGCCTTGGCTCTACGGGATGAGCTGAACACGATCCCGTTCTGGCCGTTGACTGCCGTTTTTATCTGGAACACGATTATGAGCCTGTTGGCAGTGTTCAGCGTCAGAGCGCGCTTTTTTCACCGGCAGATCGTCCTCACCATCGATGTCCTCCTGGCTGCAGCATTTTTCTGGTTGCAAAGCCGGGTAGGCAGCACCCCGAGCTGGATTGGGCTGATTCCCATCCTTACCGGCGCCGTATATTTTGAAGCCCTGGGGGCGTTCATTGTGGCGCCCTTATTTGCGATCTGGCAAACTGTAATTGGGGAAGGGGTCTTTTACAGCGACTTTACCTGGCTGCGAGAGATCGGCATGACCTTGCTGGCTGGCCTGGTCGCCGGAATCGGCGGTCGTTTCGTGATGAGGCGGTTACGCACCTCGCGGCAAACAAAACTGGATGTGGAAGCACGTCAGCGGCGTATGGAGAGCGAACGCCTGCGCGCGATTTATGAATTGAGCTCCACACTGACGGCGACGCTGAGCTACCGGCGGGTGCTCGATTCGGCGCTGGACCTGGCTTATACCGCGCTGAATCCGAATCCCGATCCCGACGAACCCGACCAGGAAGAGCGGATTGTTAGCGCGGTCTTTTTATTTCGCGAGAACCAGTTGCGCATTGGCTCGGCGCGCCGCTTTACGAACGCCGATCTGCGTATCAACCTGCAGGGCAACGAAGGCATCCTCAAGAAAGTGCTGGATGGCGGGGATACGGTCCTGACTACGGATATCGGTTACGACCCTGAATTGGGTCGTATCATCGCACTTCGTTCCTGCTCCTCGGCGTATTGTTTCCCCCTGCGCAGCGGGTTCAATGTTTACGGCGCGATGCTGTTCGCCCACCCGGAACCAACGTACTTTACCAAGGAACGCTGCGATCTGCTCGATATCATTGGCCGTCAGGCAGTGATCGCCATCCAGAATGCGCGCTTGTATCAGGACCTGGTCGAGGAAAAGGAACGGATGATCGAAGTGCAGGAGGAAGCTCGCAAAAAGCTGGCACGTGACCTGCACGACGGTCCTACGCAGTCTGTGGCGGCGATGGCGATGCGCGTGAACCTGGCGCGCCGTATGATGGCAAAAGATGTCAACGAGGCGACCAACGAGCTGGTAAAGATCGAAGAACTGGCGCACCGCACGACGAAAGAGATCCGCCATATGCTGTTCACCCTGCGCCCGCTGATTCTCGAGTCACAAGGGTTGAACGCCGCTCTCCAGGCAATGGCGGAAAAGATGCGTGAAACGTTCTCTCAAAATGTAATCATCAACGTGGACGAAGGTACTCTCAATGATATGGAAATGGGCAAGCAGGGTGTGATCTTTTACATCATTGAAGAAGCCACGAATAATGCTCGCAAACATGCCAATGCTACACACATCTGGGTGAGACTCCGTCCGTTCGAAAAAGAGATTGCGTTACTCGAGATCGAAGACGACGGCCTGGGCTTCGATGTGGAAGCTGTCAACAAAAACTATGACAAGCGTGGCAGTCTGGGGATGGTCAATCTGCGCGAGCGTACAGAACTGGTGAACGGCTTGCTCAATATTGATTCTGCGCCGGGGAAAGGGGCTCGCATCCAGGTCTATATCCCGCTCAGCGAGGAAGCCGCAGATCGTCTGCATCATGGGAAGATGTAGACAAATTATCGGTACGCTTCAATATTTGCGCCAAAATTTCCTTTGCATTCATCACCGCCCTTGCCCGATGGCTGAGGCGGTTTTTTTCTTCCATGGAAAGCTCTGCCATGGTCTTCCCCAACTCGGATAACAGAAAAATAGGGTCATAACCAAAGCCACCAGTACCGCGCTCTTCAGGGATGATCTCGCCTTCGCAAAAACCTTCAGCCAGATGGGTTTCGCCATTTGAAACTGCCACCGCGATGGTAGCGTGGAAGCGCGCACTCCATGGGCGAGGTTTATCTTGAAGATTTCTTATTAAGAACGCGCGGCGTTCCGCGTCGGAGAGTTTTTGTCCGTCCTTTGAGCCATAGCGCGCGGAGTAGAGACCGGGTGCGCCATCCAGCGCATCCACTTCTAAGCCCGAGTCATCGGCAAGAGAGATCAGTCCGCTGGCTTGGGCGAAAGCAATAGCTTTCTTGGTCGCGTTCTCGGCATAGGTCTGCCCATCTTCCACAACATCCAAGTCGAGGTTGACTTGCACGGGTGTGACGAGCTCAACCCCCGTATCTTTAAGCAGGTCTTGTAGTTCTTTGATCTTGCCTTTGTTATTGGTGGCGATAAGCAGAGGTGACCCTTTGCGTTTATTCATCTAGCTTTTCTGGTTTACCGTGGCGGGTCTCCCCTACCCGCTGTTTGATTTTCCTAATTGCCCACTGGGCGTGTTCTCGCACCAGCGGCTCTTCATCATTTAGTACATTCTGTAAAACGGGTAAGGCGTGCATATCGCCTGTATTCCCAAGGGCGACCGCCACATTGCGCAGATACCCGCGTCGCTTGGCGCGTTTGACCGGGGTCCCTTTGAAGCGTTGATTAAATTCCTGTGCCGAGATAGATAATTCCCCGGTCAGTTGCTCGGCAGGGTTGTCGTCCCCAAAAGCAGGATCCCCTTCCTCAGCGAATCGATTCCAGGGGCAGACCATCTGGCAAATGTCGCAGCCAAACACCCAATTTCCGATTTTGTCACGTAATGCAACAGGGATTTCCTCCTTCAATTCAATTGTGAGATAGGAAATACAGCGGGTCGCGTCGATAGTACGGTCGGGGAGAATGCAGTTGGTGGGGCAGGCGTCGATGCAGCGCGTGCAGGTGCCGCAGTGGTCGGTAACGAAGGGCGAGTCAGGCTCGAGGTCGAGATCAAGAAGAATCTCTGAAAGCAGGAAATAGGAACCATGCCTGGGATGGATGAGACAGGTGTTCTTACCGATCCAGCCAATGCCGGCGCGCTGGGCAAGGTCCCGTTCGAGGATGGGTCCAGTATCCGTGTACCAGCGATTCTTGACGGGACTGCCAACCTGCTCTTCGATAAATTGGACGAGACTCTTCATCCGTTCCGGGAGGACATCATGATAGTCCGCGCCCCAGGCGTAAGATGCGACCCTGGCTTCATTCGCCTGCATTCCCATGGAAGGAGGGGAATAGGGCGTCGCAAGCACCAAAATGGATTTGCACTCCGGCATGATCTCACGCGGGTCGGCGCGGCGGAGGCGGGAACGTTCCGTGGCGAGATAGCCCATTGTGCCATGGCGTCCCTGAGCAAGCCAGC
>JAICRQ010000382.1 GCA_025966435.1 Anaerolineales bacterium
GCGCCGAGCTTCGGTGGAAGATCACTTGCCTGCTTTTTGCTAGACTTGCCATCGAGCTTTAGGGTACCGGAAGAATCGCGGTGAGGACCCGTCGTCTGCCTCACTTCAAACTCCGGTCCGTGCTGGATGACATAGGCAACCGCTCTGGCATGCCCTAAACCCAGTCCATAATCTTTCTTAAGCCAGGCAATAATATCCTTGAACTCGGTAATGTTCTTCTGCTTCGCCTCCGCAATAAACTGCTTGGGGGTTTTGCCTGTTTTTTCCTCGACATTGTCTAAATACGCCTGGAATGACATCTTTCCTCCAATGTGGCTATTAGTCAAATAAGATTTGACGAAGTGCCACTCCGTCCTACTTTAGGATGTGAAATTTCAAGTGAGTTCTACCCGCTGGAAGTTCCACCACCTGGAATCTCTCCAGCTTAGGCAGGTCCTCGCCAAGATTCTCAAACGGACGGAGCCCGCCGCCCAGGAGCACCGGCATAATGTCCACGTGCAACTCATCGGCAAGCCCCGCCTGCAGACACTGCTGTGCCGTGCTGGCAGCACCGATAATATTGACATCCTTGTCGCCCGCCGCGGCTTTTGCCTGCCGAACGGCGCTCTCGATGCCATCTGTGACGAACGTAAAGGTGAGGTTGCCGGTCTCTTTCGGGTGCTTTTCCGGAGGCTCGTGCGTAAGAACGAAGATTGGCACCTGGTACTCATAATTTTCTGCAAACCAATCCGGGTCTTCCGACATGGCAAACGAATTCCGTCCCATCACCACGGCGCCAGTACTTTCTATGGATTCCTTTCCTGGATTGCTCTCCCGCCAGGCATCGAGATCGGGATACAGAGCAGCCACGCTGCCATCCCGGTCATTGATGAATCCATCCAATGAGATGGTCATGCCTAAAATTACGTTTCCCATCATTCTCCTATCTTTGGATTCTTATACGTAACGTCAAAACCATGTTCGCATTTCTAGCCATCACTCAGCATCTCCGAACGCGTGCAAATCTTGTTGCAATCTTCATTAAACGTTCTCTGTTAAGGCTGTACATTTTCCGTCATGATTACTCCTCCAACTCCACCTGGATCATTCGCGGCGACGCGTGAATGCAAATGATCTCTAACCGGTCTGTGCCGATGTTCTTAAACTTATGAGGGGTTTCCGGAGTCACAACGATAATGTCGCCGGGACCTGCTTCAATCTCCTCACCATCCGCGGTGATGCGCGCAATTCCACTACGGACAATCCAAGTCTCGGAATAGGGATGTTTGTGCAGGTCGGGTCCCATACCGGGTTGGTTATTCACCAGGAAAAACGAAACATCTGAACCGTACGATTCGCCCTCAAATCTCACCGTACCTCCTGAAGTGGGCTGTAATTCACCAGATCGAATGACTCTATACATAGATAAAACCTCTTCGGGAGAACTACAGGGAATCCAGACCCTAGCCGTGCATCGCGCGGACTGTCACTGGCTCACTGATCCCCTTCAATTCCAAGCTGCGGGTTTCGAGTTTACTACCATCGATCCCTGCCGCCTCGAGCGCCCGCTCGCTGACGATGATCTCGCCCGGTGCGGCCTTCGAAGCCAATCGCGCCGCCAGGTTGACCTCATCTCCAATGGCAGTGATCTCGGTTAAACCTCCCGCCGTACCCATCGCGCCGAAAAAGGCAATGCCGGCGTGGACCCCGATCCCCACAGGAATCTTTTCTTGCTCCATAGCACGCAACAGCTGTTGGGCAACTTCAATCGTCCGCCGGACGTAATCCGCCCCGGCAAAACCCGCACCCCAGAATGCCGCCACCGAATCACCTGCCAGCTTTTCCACCAGCCCGTCTTCATCCACGATGATCTTCGTCGCTGCGGCATAGAATCTGTTGATCCATTGGCTGAATTCCATGGGAGTCATTGTTTCCGAGAGTGCTGTAGATCCACGGACATCGATAAACAACATGGACATGGGAACTTCGGCTCCCCCTGGGAACTCGCGCGCTGCAATATCGCACAAGTTACAGTACCGGGGGTTCAGCGTCGAGCGCTGCTTTCGAAACAGCACCCGCATCACTGCTCCGCCTATTCCCTGAAATGGCGCGTTACAGAACTTGCAGCGCGGGTCACGCGGCAGGACGCGCTGAAAATGACGCAGGCGCTTATCCACAGCGAACGCGTTGGTGGTGAACCAGAACCACCAGACGTTGCCAACATCTACGGATTTTTTTCTCATTCATGTCCAATTCTCAGCACGTCCTATCCGGGTTCTTAATAGTATACAGCCTCGAACGCAGGCAGGATATGGATTCAACTACTGAAGAACTCCACCAAAACCGGCGCGATCGCTTCTGATGTGACGGCATGCGTCTGACCTTCCAGAGCCCGGTGCTGCGCATTAGGCATGGCATTCGCCAGCGCCGTTGCCGTATCATACATAAACCCTTCGCTCGCCGTACCATTCATCACGAGGGTGGGTACCGAAACTTCTGCTGCTTTTCCGATGGGTGCGACTCGATCTTCGCCGAGGACAGCCGCGTCGTAGGCTAGAGTCGGTGCGACTGCTTCAAATGCGGCAAACCATGGTTCGCGCCGCATTTGCTCCAACTGATCGGAAGGCATACCGACTAATGACAAAAAGAGCCCGGCTGCATCACCGCGACGATCTTCTGCGAGCGCCTCTTTGAGCTTCTGTCTGTACTCCTTCCAGGCCCGGATGGCCGATTCATCAGACCAGTAAGGCGCCTCGTACAGGGCGAGCTTTTTGATCTTGCCAGGAAGCTTGATGGCGGCTTCCATCGCCAGCGCGGCACCGGAGGAAACCCCATACACGAACGCTGAGCCACCAGCTTGATCAATGAGAGCTTCAATGTCTTCCACTTCGCGCTGGACGGAGTACGGCTGCATATCTCCACTCTCGCCCCGCCCTCGCCGATCGTAATGAAACACGGTGAAATGAGGTGACAGAAGCTCAGCTAATTGCGCTGCCTGTGGGTCTATAGCTCGATGCATGAACGCGCCGTGGACGAGAATGAGACCTGGTCCTGTTCCCGATTGATCGAAAGCAATTGTCGTGCCATCTTTTGAAGTGACTGTTTTCATACTGTGTTTCCTTCCCACGAGGACGTTATGTCAAATATACACAGGAATCCGGTGATCGGGACGACCCGCTTTATCCAGGATCCAGTGCTCATGGGCGGTTGCTTCATATAAACGGTAAGGAGCAGGGTCCTGCACATCTTCGGGCCGTATGATGCGCACCCCGTGCTCGGAAGGGTTTTGGAATCGCCCGTTGTAGATTTGGATGCCTCGATCGAACTCCACCCCGTTGAGTTCCCTGGCAATGGCCGATATGTATACAGCCTGCCCCATCCCAACACGGACTCGAGAATCGAAAATCACAATGCTTACTTCCGGGCGCACCAGGATGTTCCTTGAATGTGTCACGTTTGGAGAGGATATCCAATAAAACTCGCGATAGTTCTCGGAAGCAAAGTATACAGGAGAAGTCCAGGGTCGCCCGGCCTCATCCGCCGTTCCGAGCACCATGTACACGATCGAGTCGATGATAGTTCGCGCGATGCTTCCAAGATCTGGCTGGTCCATTCTTTATCCTCTTCTGACTGAATTCCTCTTACGGAAGTGACAATGATCAACCGATCAGGCAGGGGTGGGTTCCGGCAACTCTTGTTCCTGCTCTTCTTTTGTATACCGTTCTGACAATGATCGATAGGCATTTGAACGCATTGCCAGCAACGTGACAGCCAACCCAATCAACCCGGCGACCGTGAACAAAAGCGCGAGTCCGCGATCTGTCCCCGTCCCGAACCAGGCGCCAATGGTATCCGCACCCACGCCGGTTGTCATAAATGGGATGAAAATTAGCTGCGCGATCGGCCCGATTAGAAATGCGGTAATAGGCGAGGCCGCCTGCTCCACGCTCTGGGCAAACCCGAACACACGTCCCTGCCGTTCCGGCTCGACCACTTTCTGCAAAATGGTCTGCTCCGCGGCTTCGACAGCCGGAATCAAGCACAACCAGACGAACATA
>JAICRQ010000414.1 GCA_025966435.1 Anaerolineales bacterium
AATATGGGTGGATCCCACATCGTTCACGGTGATGGTTGGCTTGGAGGGAGGTGTGGTGTCGCGCGGCAGTGTGAAGGTCACCGTGTTGCTATAACCTGAGACGTTGCCCGACGGGTCCCTGGCGAACATGCGCAGCGTAAATGTGCGCCCCGCCTCGAGCCCTGCCCGGTAGACATGTGTGGAAGCCGGACCCGGGAAGGTCTCACTGCTGACGTTGGCGCAGCAAATCGTATAGGTGACGCTCCCCGAATTATCGGTGGAGGGCGTCCAGGCAAGCGAGACGCTGTAGGGGGTCATTCCTGTGACGCGTAGGTTTTTAGGCGTTGTGGGGGGCTTCCGATCTCCTGCCGCGGCCGCGGGCGGGACGGGTAAGACCAATACCAACACAAGGACAATAGCGACAAGCGCTGGAAACCTGAAGAAAAGCCGTATCCTCATCCTGTTTGCTCCTTTTCTAAGGTCTGATCAGTTGTTTACAAAACCATGGTTAATAAAACCATACGTCAGAACCAGTTCTTTGGATGTATGACCCCCTCCCAGCCTCCCCCAAATACGACAAGAAGATGTTGGACGCGCATTCAAAGTTTAGATCGTCGTATTTGGGGGAGGTGCCCGCCGCAGGCAGGGCGGAGGGGGTCGGGGCCTTTGCCTTATAATGAGTACATCCATAGGAAATGGATAATCTATTTTAGGGATATATCAGTGAAGGAGAAAATAATGGCTTACACTCTGGATACAACTGTTGGCGAGATCCTGAAAGATACCCGGGCGGTAGAAATTCTGGAACGACACGCCCCCGGCATCTCGAAGAATCCCATGATCGCATTTGCCAAGGGGATGACTCTAAAGTCCGTGGTCGCTATGCCGCAAGCCCGGCAGGCGGGGGTCACGGAAGATATGGTTGTGAAGGTATTAGCGGAGATCAACGCAAAGACATAACCCCCTCGCCGCTGCTATTTCTCAAGAGACTTCTCTCACGAGTCTCAGGATTGCTGGTTGCGCATCCAGATTCGCACGGTCATCACTTCCGGATGGACTGCTTGCGTGGGACCTGTGTCCAGGTCCACAGGGTTGGTGCGCAGCCAGCGCCACATGTTCGGGATATCCTTCCCGACAAACGTTTCAAAGAGAAACATTGGCATCGGGAAGCGTGAGGGGTACTTGCCTTTCGTCTCCCTGTAAATCTCGCGGCACTCCCCCAGAGACAACGCCTCGGCAGCCAGCGGCAGATCTCTGCCCAGGTAATCATCCGGGTTTGCAAAGGCTTTGGCGGCGACCGCGCCCACATCCTGCACGCTGATCCAGGGGATTTTGCGCTCTGTGCCCATAAGTTTCGGCCAGATATACCAGGTGGAGCTTTGCGGGTAATAGCTGGGGTCGCTCATCAATTCCATGAATGCCATCGGGCGCAGCACCGTCAGCGGAAGCCCCAGCTCTTTCATTGTTCGGGTGATCTCCTGTTTGGCATCCCACTGCTCGATTCCGGTTTTGGTGTGTCCCGGTCCTGCCGAGCCGTAGACCACATGCCGAATGCCCGTTCGTTTGGCAGCTTCGGCGGCGTTCCTGCCCTGGCGGATCTCCACGTCGATCTTCCCGGGAAGCGGTGCCTGCATGTTATATACCCCGTATGCATTCTCGAAAGCGGCTTCCAGAGAAGACCTATCCTCCAGATCTGCTTTCACCACCTCCACGCCCAGCGCTTTGAGCTCTGCGGCTTTTTTGCTTTCTGGCTTGCGGGTGAGCCCTCGAACGCCCCAGCCGCGTTTGAGAAGATGGCGTACCACGGCTCCGCCCTGCCGTCCGGTCGCCCCGACCACAACGATGGTTTTGCCTTCTGTGGAAATCATGGTCATTCGTCCTTTCTGCTGCGTTTCAGCCTACGCAGCAACCCTGGAATAGGACGAGCAGTCCTAGTTACCGCTGATGTGCAACCAGGTCCATTAGCTGCTTCTCAATCTCCTGCCACGGGGCGGCGAGATCTACTGATTCAAGCCGTATGACCTGATCCTGCAATCTCACTTTCTCCGAGAATTTGTTTCGGACCGCCGGGTAGAGCAGGATGCCAACCGCCGTGCGGTGCGCCTCCGACAAATGCTCCTGTGATTTGAGATAGGCATACAACTGGTACAGGTGGGAGGAATCAAAGACCGCCTTACCCCAGCGATTCTCTGCCAGGCTGTGGGCGGTGAACTTGGTATCGAGCACGATCATCCTTCCGGACCCTGCGGGTTTCTCCTGTAAGACGATATCGGGGATCATCAGCGGCAGGCGTTCATTCGCTTCCGCGGCGTGCCATTCCAGCCGTTTCTGAGCGCTGACCTCCCAGTCCTTGAGGTGGAGGCGATAGAAGTTGGCGACAAAACGTTCGTAGATGTGAAACAGGACCAGCTGTTCACGGTCGAGCAAGGGGACCATACCTGTTGTGTGTCCTTCGGAGTCGGCGGGCATCTGGCGCTGAACGATCAGGTCGCAGATCGAGAGCATCAGGCGGTAATCATGGTCATGCCCGCCGCGCGCATATAGCTGGCGGCGAATCAGCGCGGGTGTGAGCTCGACGAAGTCGATCCCATCCAGGTCGCGCAGCAAACGGCGGAGCTTCTGCTGTATCTCTCCGGCGAGAGTGGGGTCCGGCCCGAAATGACCGACCTTCACCAGCCGGGCAAGCGTGCTGCGGACGATCTGGTTTTTCAGTGAGTTGACCTGGTAGCCCTGGAATTCACAGACCAGCTGACCGCGCTCCAGGGCATGTCTTTTAATCGTTTCAGGGAAATTGATGCGCCCGCGAATGCCGCGCAGAGGATTCGACTCGTCGACGTAATCGTGCCCCAGCCCGATGCGCAGTCGCTGCTGCATCAGGCGAATCAGCACAGAGGCGAGTAAGGCATCCAGCGTGGGAGCCCGCTCCACATAGGCATCCTTCAATGCCCAGCCGCGGATTTCGTTGAGCGGCACCTCATTCCACGCATACAACAGCATGTGCCAGATGTTGCGGATGGGGATGCCGTATTCGATGAAGGAGTGTTGATGATTAATCATATAAGATGGTATGAAAAAATTGTTTCAAACAATGCTCCCAGCGCCGCGGACGGCGGCGGGAGCGTAGATACACTCCGCTCAGCGCGAATTAAGCTAATAGCTTCTTCTCTGCCTCTTCGGCGCGTTTGGGGTTATCGAACCAATATTCTTTCAACAACGGAATGATCTCCGTGCGGACGACTCTTATATACCAGTTTTTATCCAGCCCGGCAAAGTTATCTCCTTTTGGCAGGAAGAAGCTGTGCCCGATCTCGTAATTCTCGCCGAGCAGCGGGTCGTCGCGAATCTCCTGGTTCAGCTTCGTCATACGCTCGGCGATCAACTGCACCAGGTCAGAGTGCATCCCTCGTTTGAGAAGCCATTGGCGAAAGAGCTCGCTTTCATACTGCGGTTTGAGCGTAATGAACACGAAGCGCCGGCGCATGGCATAGTCCACCATCGCCAGGGACCGGTCGGCAACGTTCATCAGGCCGATTAAATATAAATTGGGCGGAACGAAGAAGTGCGGCTCATCTTCCGTGCGATATGCCAGCGGGATCGCGTACTCGGGCCCTCGTTTATCGGGCTCGATCAGCATCAGCAGCTCCCCGAAGATCTGGCTGATGTTGCCGCGGTTGATTTCGTCGATGATAAAGACATATTCCCGGTCCGGGTCTCGAATGGCTTTCTGGCAGAATTCAAAGAAGACACCGTTTTTCAGGACGAAGCTTCCTGCCTTGCCTGCTA
>JAICRQ010000209.1 GCA_025966435.1 Anaerolineales bacterium
AAGGACCTGGGACTGGCGCCGTTCGTCCCTGCCATTCACCGGTCGATGGATGTGAAAGCGCGTGAACTGGGATTGCAGATTAACTCTTCAGGAAATATCCATGTGCTGCCGACGATCGCATCCTTCGTGGGCGCGGATACAAGCGCAATGATCCTTGCCGAAGAACCGCACAAGCAGGATGAGAACTGGCTGCTGATCGACGTGGGCACGAATGCCGAATTGATTCTTGGAAACCGAAAACGACTGCTATGCACCTCGACGCCAACAGGTCCCGCCCTGGAAGGAGCACACGTGGAATATGGCATGCGTGCTGCTCCCGGCGCGATCGAGCGAGTCCACATCGATGAGACCACACTGGAACCGAAATATAAGGTCATCGGTGTCGACGGCTGGAATACGGATCACGCCGAATTCAAAGGTCATGTCAAAGGCATCTGCGGGTCGGCAATCATCGACTCGGTCGCGGAGCTCTTTCGGGCGGGAATCGTCGACTCGCGCGGCAAGTTCAAAAAGAACCTGAATTCGAATCGCGTGCGTGAGGGCGAGAACGGCTGGGAGTACGTCGTCGCCTGGGCGGAGGAGACCTCCATCGGACGCGACATCCCCATGACCCAGCAGGATGTGAGACAGATCCAGCTGGCAAAGGCCGCCTTGTTCGTCGCCGCGCGCACCCTCCTGAAACGAAGTGGATTACAATCCGCTGATAAAATCATCCTGGCTGGCGGCTTCGGCAGTTACATTGATAAAGAGAAAGCCATGCTGATCGGCCTCATTCCTGATTGTGAGCTGGACAAGGTGTATGCAGTGGGTAATGCCGCGGGCGATGGTGCGCGTATTGCCCTGCTGAATGTCGAGAAGCGGAACGAGATCGATTCGGTCACGCGGCGCGTGGAACGCTTCGAGCTTCCCACCGACCCTGAGTTCCAAAACCAGTTCATGCTCGCCACAAGCTTCCCGCACATGAGCGAACCGTTTGAGCACATCGCCCATTTGATCCCCAATCGCCAACCCGACCCGATGGCGAAGAATTTTATGAAATAATACTAACCGCTAATAATGCAAAGAATTAAGAAGATTTTCTTCATGTACTTCGTGGTTCGAAACCTGGAGTGAACAATGAACAAATTTCTCGAACGACTCAATACCGGTGAAATCCTCGTCGCCGATGGGGCAACCGGCTCCAACTTGCAGAAGATGGGGCTCAAACCCGGTCGCCCGCCGGAGGATCTCATCATCGACAACCCGGACATTATTTTGAATCTTGCTCGTTCGTTCGTTGAGGCAGGCTCGGATATCATTCTTACCTGCACCTTTGGCGGGACGCGCATGAGGATGAAGGACTCAAAATACCAGGATCGGACTCCCGAAGTGAACGTCCGCGCCGCCGAGCTGGCACGCAAAGCGGCTTCGGCGCGGAGCGACGTTCTGGTCGCCGGTTCGATGGGTCCCGTCGGCGCGTTGATCAAACCATACGGTCCGTTGGAAGCGGAGGAGGTCACAGCGACCTTTGCCGAACAAGCCAGAGCCCTCGCCGATGGCGGCGTGGACTTGTTATTGATCGAAACCATGTTTGCCTTCGAAGAGACAACGGCTGCCTTCGAGGGCGCGCGCTCTGTGACCGACTTGCCCATCGTGGTCTCATTCAGCTATGACCGCGGCACGCGCTCGATGATGGGCGTCAAGCCAAAAGATGTGATCAAAAAGTATTCTGAGATGGGCGCAGCTCTAGTTGGGGCGAACTGTGGGACAACCCTCGAAAATATGGAAGCGGTCGTCAAAGAGTATGCCGCGACCGCGCCTAACTTCCCCCTGTGGGTCAAGCCTAATGCCGGCGTCCCGCGCATGGATATCGAGACAGAACAGGGAGTCTATGACATGGGTCCGGAAGACATGGCAGCGTATTCTCTGAAATATGTGGAGCTGGGCGCGCGAGTTGTGGGCGGGTGCTGCGGGAATACGCCCGAACATGTTGCCGCCATTGCAAAAGTGGTGAAGAAACAATCTGTGATCAGTTGATCTTCAAGCATCCGTGACAAATCGCCAGACTATTCTCGATGTACTCTCCGGTAAAAAGATTGACTCCCAGCCCGCGTTCAGCGGGCTGATCCATGTCACTGCCGAAGGGTTGCAGAGCGAAAGCTTGGCCTTCCACGAAATTCACAAAGACTCTCAGAAGATGGCGCGGGCAGCTGCAAGTACCTTTAAGCTAAGCGGTTTGCCATCGGCAGTAGCACCCCTCGATATGCTGGTGGAGGCAGAGGCATTAGGCGCCGCGATTGATTTTGTGGAAAAACGCGAATATGTATTCCCACAAATAGTAAAGCCCTTATTCGCATCCACCAGATACCTGAATGAAGGATATTTTGAAAGCACGGATTTTCTTCACAAAGGCAGAATTCTGCTGGTCTGTGAGGCGATTCGATTGCTGAAGGAAGATATCGGTCAGGATGCAGCCATCGGCGGACTCCTCCCCGGACCTTATACTTTGCTGTTGTTTTTGATGGAGCCGGGAGGCTTGTTTGCAGAAATGAAACGCGAGCCGACTGCCGTTGCAGACGCCCTCTTCCATCTTTCTTCTTTCCTCTCAAAAGTCGGCACAGCCTACCGCGACGCGGGCGCCGACTTCCTTACCATCCATGATATGGGTGCCTCGCCAGGGTTTATCGGACCGGCGAAGTATGAGCAATTTGCGTATCCTGCCGAAAAGTTACTCATGACCGAATTACCAGCGCCGCGAGTGTTATCCGTTTGCGGCAATACGAATGCATCCATGCACTTGCTCGCCGAAACAGGCGCCGAGGCAATCTCCGTAGACCAGTTGAACGATCTCCGCGCCTCGCGTCAGCTTCTGACGGGTAAATTGCTCTTTGGCAATATCGACCCGGTAGCGACGTTATCGCAGGGCCAGGAGAAGGAAATCAACGAAGCCGTGCTCAAGGCGAAAGAAGCCGGAGTGGACGCCGTCTGGCCCGGCTGCGATCTCGTCCCACAAACCTCAATCGAAAATCTAAAAACGTTCGTCGCAGCGTCCTAATACAGATCACTAACCTATTGACGTCAAGATATGGGGGTTGTATGATGCAGTTCATCCACCCGAGGATAGAGGAGTGCGGGTATGGCGAAGAAGACATCTCAAGCAAATAACAATTTATTGATAGTAAGCAACAGGGAGCGAAGCCAGGAATATCAGGTTGAGCTCACCAGTGAATTACGTCAGATGAAACGCCGGCCCTTTGGTGTGGGTGTAGATGGTCAGCCAATTGCTGAATCCAATGGAAAGCTCATCGTGACAGGGATTCATTACATGCAAGAACTTGTGGGTAAGCGTGCCATGCAAAATGCGCCTTCTGACGCTAATCCTGACCAGATTAGAGTGCTGGTCAGCCAGGCACAATCGGATGCTCTTGATCAACTAGTGGCCATGCTGAACATGGCGATTCCTGAGAAGCGATTTTACGTTACGCGTGAATATCTCTTGAACGAGAGCAATAATTACACCTATGAGTTTGATCTGTTTGTCGCGGATTATTGCCGTGTTATTTCGAGAAATCCTAATTTTTATTTCGATGTGGGAACCCGCAGCATTCCCGCATCTATTGCCGCGCTCCTGCGTCCCCTCGGGGTACAACGTACGTATAGCCTCCTGCCGGTGTATACAGCGAAATTTATTAGAGCGGATATACGTATGATCGATATGACATCTACATCCGCGCGCGTGCAATGGTATGCGAATAAACAGTTAGAAGGGATTCCCCCGGAGCACCATCTGCCATACATTCGCTATGCCTGCAAACGATTTCAAGGCGCGTACGCTGTCATTCCGTCACGGATCTTCAATAGGCATATGGCAGAGGTCAGAGAGATTAGCTGTCAGGCAAATGGCGATCCTTGCTGTGAATGGCAGTTTACCTGGCAACCTTCGCAGGAAGGGTCTGGTCGCTTCCCGGTTTTGCTGGGATCGATTCTTGCGCTTTCGTTTCTGACATATATCGCCTTCGCTATATCCAGAGGAGCCTGGCTGGCACTTTTCGCCATTTTGCCTGTGGCTATCGCTCTATGGCATTGGATAGAAAATCGAAGGTTACATGGGGAGTTAGATCAGAAGACTGCCTTACTTCAGGAACAGCGCGATCTTACCGAAGAGGAATATGATAACAGTGAACGTGCCCGCGCAGAGCTTCAGCTCGTCAATATTGCTTTGACCAATCGAGTAGAAGAATTAACAATGCTTCACAAAGTGGGAGATACCCTTGGCAGAACAACCGATTTAGAAGAGCTGCTCGATAAAAGCCTTAAAGTGGTGATCTCTTCTCTCCGTTTTGACCGTGCATTGCTGATGCTGGTTGATGAGAAACGACAGCTCCTGACGGGGACTCGGACCATGGGTGCTGACCAGAAGGTAAGCGCATTTGCTGGACAGTTGGAATTCTCACTTAGCGATCAAAATTATGACCTCGTAAAACTCGCGCATGACGATGAACCCCATCACTACCGTAACCTAGATCGAGAGGGAAATGAGGAAAATAAAGCGCTTGCTCAGGCACTTGGTGTCAAAGAATGGCTGGGAACTCCATTAATTACTAAAGGGCGTTGCGTAGGTGTTCTCGGCGTGGATAATGGCGTAAGCCAGCGTCCGATTGCCGCGGAAAATCTTAGTCTGCTTTTTACAGTCGGTACACAGATCGCAGCCGCGATCGAAAGCGCACAGCTTTTCCAAACCCTGGAGCGGCGCGTAGAAGAGCGAACCGAGCAGTTACAGGAGCGCGTCTCGGAGTTGCAGATCATCAACTCCATCCAGCAGGGTATCGCATCCAACCTAGATTTCCAAGGGATCATCAATTTGGTTGGAGACAAATTACGCGAGGTATTCCAAGCAGCTAATCTTGTGATCAATTGGTATGACGACCAGGCTAACCTAAGACATTTTCTCTACAATTATGAAAACGGCAAGCATATTACCCTTCCACCGGTGCCGTCAAATCCTGTAGCTAGGGAAAGGTTCTTCAAAACAGGCAAACCTTTTGTCGTAAATTCAGTAGCCGAAGCGAGAGAACTGAAGGTTACTCCCGTTCATGGTGCTGATTCTTTCGGGAAATCTTTGCTATATGCTCCCATCATCGGAACCGGGAGAACACTTGGCTTGATTGGCATTGAAGACTACGAGAGAGAGAATGCTTTCGGCGAATCTGAAATCCGCTTAGTAACTACTGTGGCTGCCTCGTTAGGCACTGCTCTAGAAAACGCGCGCCTCTTTGACGAGACACAGCGCCTTCTCAAAGAAACTGAGCAGCGCAATGCCGAGCTGGCCATCATCAACAGCGTCCAGCAGGGGTTGGCGTCCAGGCTGGAGATGCAGGATATCTATGATCTTGTTGGAGAGAAAATCCGTGAAGTGTTTGATGCCCAGGTAGTAACGGTAAACTCCTTCGATACAGAAAAACAATTGAGCATTCTGCGTTATGGTGTGGAAAAGGGCAAAAGATTTCACAGTGAACCTTACACTCTCACGCAGGGACATTACAACCTGATCAAAACGCGTCAGCCTTTGCTCATCAAGGAGAATTGGGGCGAGCGGATGCGTGAATATGGGTTCTCCATCAATATTGTTCCGGGCACAGAGGCACCGAAATCCACGGTCATTGTGCCTCTGATCGTCAACAGTGAGGTGAAAGGATCGGTTAGCCTTCAGAATGTGGACCGGGAGAATGCGTTTAGCGAGGCAGACGCGCGACTCTTGACAACCCTCGCCAACTCGATGAGCGTAGCACTTGAAAACGCGCGTCTCTTCGATGAGACTCAGCGTTTGCTAAAGGAGACCGAGGAGCGTAATGCAGAGCTCGCTATTATCAACCGGATTCAGGAAGGCTTAGCCCGGAAACTTGATTTTCAGGGAATTGTGGATTTGATTGGCGATAAAGTGAGGGAAATCTTTCATGCCGATACGGTGAGTGTGGGCATGTATGATTCACAACAGGATCGAGTACATCATAACTATTATGTCGACCGAGGTCAAAGAGTGGCGTTTGCAGAAGGTCCCGCGCCCAGGCCTAGCCTGACAGCCGTTGTGATCGATCAGCGTTCACCGCTCCTCATTGGAACACAGGATGAAATGCTCCAATATGGAGCACTCACGATTCCTCGTAGCGAAAATGAAGAGGATCAGAACGAGAGCTTTCTAGGCGTACCGATTTTAACCGCCGATGACGTCATTGGCACAATTTCAGTTCAAAGCTATCAGCAACATGCATTCAACAGCGATCATCTTCGTCTGCTGCAAACCCTTGCCAATTCGATGAGCGTTGCACTTGAGAACGCACGTCTCTTTGACGAAACCCAACGCTTGCTCAAAGAGACAGAGCAGCGCGCCGC
>JAICRQ010000322.1 GCA_025966435.1 Anaerolineales bacterium
CCCAGATTATCGCAATCTCCTTCGCGGATTGACGAAGGAGGTCTGGCCGGAATTTATGCTGCACGATGCGGTTGCGAACGAACACTGGCATGAATTACTGGATCGCTTCGCGGACTATCAGGTAGCACTCTATGACGCCGAAAAGGACCGCGTCGCTGGGTTGGGAAGCAGCTTTCCCCTGCGCTGGGATGACAAGCTGGAAAATCTTCCCGAGGAGGGTTGGGACTGGGCGTTTCAGGAGGCGATAAGAAATCACAAAGAAGGCAAAACTCCAAACTTCCACTGTGCGATCCAGATCGTGCTGCGCCGTGAATTTCAGGGACAGGGATTAAGCCAGCCAATGGTCCAGGCGGTTCGCTCCGTCACAGAAGCTAAGGGGCTGCCCGCTCTCATCATCCCTCTTCGCCCCAGCGAAAAGCATCGCTATCCGCTGACCAGCCTGGATGATTACATCACCTGGAAGACCGATGAAGGTGAACCGTTTGATCCCTGGCTAAGAGTCCATATAAGAGCAGGAGCCAGGATCATCAAGGTATGTCATGAATCAAAGACGATCGGCGGGTCGCGTGCGGACTGGGAGCAATGGACTGGCATGAAATTCCCCCAGAGCGGTGAGTATGTCATCCCAGGTGCCCTCAGCCTGATTACGATAAATGCGGAAAAAGACGAGGGTATTTACATCGAGCCAAATGTCTGGATCGTGCATGAGGTTCGGTAGCTTATAATTGGGCTTATGAAATCTGCCTGCGTTCTGGCAGTTGCAGTGCTTTTCTTCCTTTTCGCCTGCCAGCCCACATCAACCCCCGCGGTAACGATCATTGACAATGAAAGTATTATCTCGCTTCAAACGGATGAGCGCGCTCCTTCCGCGCTGTTGAGCCGAGCCGGAATCACCCTCAACCCCAACGATCGAGTTCTTCTCAACGGCCTTCCCACCGATCTCGATGAACCAATTACTACCTACCCAATTACTTTACAACTCCGCCGCGCCCTCCCCATAACCGTCGACTCTGCTGAGGGAGAAAAACAAATCCGATCATCTGCTTTTACTATTGGTGAAGTATTACAGGAATTATCTATTTGGCTACGCGTAGGAGATGAGACTTCGCCCTCCCTCAATTCCCCGATCCCGAACTCTCCAATTACGATTTACCAATTACCATCTCAGGAACTAACCATCACGACGAATGGAACGACCATGAGCATCGAGTCCTCTGCCGGAACCGTCGGCGAGGCACTGGCTGAGGCTGGGATGCCGCTCATCGGATTGGATTACAGCCTTCCCGCAGAGAACGAGTCTCTTCCTGCCAACGGACAGATCCGCGTAGTACGCGTGACCGAGTCGATGCAGTTGGCGCAGAAAACCATTCCCTTCGAAAGCGAGCTGCAGGCTTCGGCGGATGTCCCGCTCGATCAAACGCAGATCATGCAGCCCGGTGAGCCCGGACTCACGGTCCAGCGCATCCGCATCCGCTATGAAGATGGAGAGGAAGTCTCGCGCCTGACGGAGGATGAAACGCTGGTCCGCCCGCCCAAAACCCGTATCCTCGCGTACGGCACAAAGGTCGAGGTCAAGACCGCGACGGTGAACGGCGTGCAGATCGAATACTGGCGCGCCGTGCAGATGTACGCGACGTCGTACTCACCGTGTCGCTCAGGTACAAGTGAATGTCACTCCGGAACCTCGAGCGGCAAGAGTCTGCGCAAAGGCATGGTTGCACTTCGGGAAGATCTGTATCTGGCGTTACAGGGGCAACAGCTTTACATTCCCGGATATGGGTTTGCCTCGGTCGAGGACGTCTGCGGTGGCTGTGTGGGCCGGCCGTGGATCGATCTCGGTTTCAGTGACAATAACTTTGAACCCTGGCATTCCTGGGTCACGGTCTATTTCCTGACACCAGTACCTGCGAATGTGATTTATGTGTTGGAATGAGAATAAAAGGTGACTGTCACTTTGCCTAAGATGTCTTTTCGGCAGCACAGCTTCCAAAAGTGAATGTCACCTTCTGACCACATATGACCCGAACCCAAAAAACCATTATTTCCTTTTTGTCTATCCTCGCCTGCTCCATCGGCGCTCTCGCCTTCTGGCTCTGGCATGGACAATGGGACCAGCCGCTGGGACCCGCGCTGCGGATGGAGACAGTCACACCATTCGTGATGCCTCCCACCTGGACGCCGGACCCTAATGCGATCGCGACAATTCAAGCCGCACCAACGGCGGCTCCCGTATTACAGGCGTCTCCCCTGCCGACCATCACACCCCAGCTTGGCTTGTGCGGCGCGCCGCCAGTGATGAACATCCTGGCGATCGGTGCCGATACGCGTGGCGACAATTACAACTACGGGCTAGCCGACGTGATCCGGTTGGTGCGCGTGGATTTTGTGAATCCGAAAGTGACTGTCCTCGAAATCCCGCGCGACCTATGGGTTGAGATTCCCGACATTGCGGACAACCTCGATGGACAAACCCACGAGAAACTCAATCAGGCTTATCTGTATGGCAACCCTGGCTTTGGCTATACCGATGACCCCGCCCGCGGACCTGGGCTGCTGGCGCGTACGCTAACGCTGAATTTTGGAGCCCAGATCGATCATTACGCTGCGGTCAACATGCGGACGTTTGAAAAGATTGTCAACGCGGTCGATGGCATCGACGTTACACTGCCGGAAACCGTGGATGGGCGTACGCCAACAGATACGAACAAACGTCTTTTGTTCCCATCAGGGACGCATCATCTCGATGGAACCCGTGCCCTTACCCTGGCGCGCGTCCGCATTGCGGGCGGCTTTGCACGAGCGGATAATCAGAACCGCGTGTTGTGTGCGCTGCGCGATAAGCTCACCAGCCCGAGTGTGCTCCCCAAGATTCCCGAGTTGATTCGATCGTTTCAAGGAGCGATCCTGACCGACCTGAGCCCGGAACAGCTGGGGCAATTGGCTTGCATCGGCACACAGATTCCTTCGGGGAATATTCTCTTTGCAAGTTTTCCGTCTGAGCATTTCAAACTGACGCGCCAGTATGACCCTGTGTTCAAGAATACTGTTTCGGTCTGGGATGTCAATTTCGACGTGCTGCGCAGCTACGTCAGCTTGTTCCATAGCGGAGCATGGCCCGGCAAAGAGGCTGCGCAGCCAGAAAGTGAAGAAGAAGCTCAGGGGGTTATTTGTCAGTGAATCAAATTCCCCCGCTGAATACTCAGGCACTGCTCAAGCAATACCGCCTGCACGCGCACAAAGGGCTGGGGCAAAATTTTCTGGAGGATCCATTTGCCCTAGAGGAGATCATCGCCGCGGCAGAGATCCAACCGACGGATACCGCGCTGGAGATCGGCCCCGGGCTGGGGAGCCTGACACGCTATCTAGCCGCGTCTGCCAAGAAAGTGATCGCAGTCGAACTGGATGGAAATTTGATCCCGCCATTGAAAGAGGTCCTGGCTTCCTATCAGAATGTTCATATTATTCATGGTGACATCCTGAAACTTTCGCCAAAGGATTTAATCAACGAAGATCATTATCTTGTTGTCGCAAATATTCCCTATTACATTACGTCCGCGGTCATTCGCCACTTGTTGGAAAATCCATCCAAACCGCGGCGCATCGTGCTGACCATTCAAAAGGAAGTTGCCCAGCGGATCTGTGCTAAACCGGGCGATATGAGTTTGCTGGCACTGAGTGTGCAGGTCTATGGCGCGCCGCGAGTCGCAGCGCATATCCCGGCAGATGCGTTTTTCCCAGCGCCAAAGGTAGATTCGGCGGTATTGGTTGTAGATATCTTTCCGTCTCCTCTTATTAAGGAAGAGCTGCTCGATTCGTTCTTCAAATTAATAAAAGCAGGGTTTAGCCAGAAACGAAAGACTCTGCGGAATTCTCTTTCCTCCGGCTTGCACATTTCCCCCGTGAACGCTGCCGAGCTTCTTACCCGTGCAGGCATCGATCCGCAACGCCGCGCGGAAACGCTGAGCATTGAGGAATGGGAACATCTCATGAAAAACATGCAATAGTTTGCCATTACTGCATGTTAACTTCAAACGGACGAATCTTCCTTCGCAGATCGCGATAATGCCACCAGACATCCCAGATACGCACGGCGGCTTCGAGCTGGATTTTCACAGACATCTTGGAATTCCCCCAGCGGCGGTCAGCAAAATGGATGGGCACTTCATATATCTTATATTTCATCAAATACGCGACGTACGCCATCTCAACCAGAAAAATATAGCCATTCGAGCGAATGCGATCCAGTGGCATGTTCTGCAACACCTCGCGGCGCCACATCCTGTAGCCGGTGGTCACATCCCGTAGAGGAAAGCTTAAGATCGTCCGCGCGTAAAAATTGCCAAAGGCAGAAAGCAACTTACGCCAGGCGGGCCAGCGCTCATCGAGAGAGCCGCCTTTTACATAACGGGACCCGATCACTACGTCGCATGAGGCGATGTGACTTGCCATCTCGGTGAGGACCGCAGGATCATGAGAAAAATCCGCATCCATTTGAACGACGGCATCTGCTCCAATCTCAAATGCTTTTCGAAACCCCTCCATGTACGC
>JAICRQ010000207.1 GCA_025966435.1 Anaerolineales bacterium
ACTTCGTGTCCTTTGTGTTTAAGTTCTTTGTCTCACAACCTCAAACATCAATACCGACCCGGCAACCCCCGCGTTCAACGACTCAACATGCCCTGCCATCGGAATGGAAATTCTTTGCGATGCTAATTGCCGTGCTTCTTCACTTGCACCTTCTGCTTCACTGCCGACGATCAAGGCAAGCGGCTGGCGGAAATCCGTCTCCCAGCAGGATTTCCCATCCATATCAGCAAGATAAACCTGCAAATCTTTCGTCTCTCTACGAATTTTTTCCCACTTCATAGACTGGATCGGCAAACGAAAGTGCGCCCCCATCCCGGAGCGGACGACCTTTGGGGAGAAGGCATCGGTCGTTTCAGGGGGTAGGAATACGGCTTGCACTCCCGCGGCAGCGGCTGTACGGAGCAATGTGCCGAGATTGCCAGGGTCGCGGATTTGGTCTGGGATGAGGACAAAATCTGGGGAATCGGAAACTGGTAATTGAGCAAGCTCAAGAACAGCAAGGATTCCTTGTGGTGTCTCTGTCTCACTCAGAGACTTCATCATAGATTCAGAAATTTCTTCTACATCAATTTCGCGTGACAATAAGCGTTCGATGAGCGAGCTTCCACGCTCGTTGAGAGAAGCATCATAGAGGACAAATCGAAACTTCCAGTCCCGAGATTCTGCTTCTTCAACAAGGCGTATTCCTTCGGCTACAAAGGCTCCCTCTTGCCGACGCTCCTTTGCACGTCCCAACAAAGCGCGTACCAGTTTGATCTTTGGATTTTGTGAAGAGGTGATCACAGTGATTCGCCCCACTTGTCCTGCCACGATTTTGGAAAATCATCCACAGTGGGTTGATCGTACAAAACCAGCTTGATGGTTTTCAACCCGGATGACAAGTTGTTTGCAAAATACTGTTCAATCGCCGAAAAGATAATCCCTGCGGCACGGTCTTTGGGAAAGCCATAGATCCCTGTTGAAATGGCGGGCAACGCGACTGAAGAACAATTCAGTTCATCGGCAACACGTAGAGAGCCGATTACCGCGGCTTCGAGCTTACTATCCTCGTCGCCATCGCCCCACACGGGACCAACAGCGTGGATCACATATTTCGCAGGCAGGTGTCCGCCCGATGTCCACGCGGGATTCGCATGAGAAACGCGTCCATGCTCTCGCACCCAGGCATCCGACTCTTTTTGGATCGCAGGTCCACCCTGTTTCGAGATCGTCCGCGCCACGCCGCCTCCATGCTGGAGGTATTCATTCGCCGCGTTGACGATCGCATCCACTTCTTCGATGGTGATGTCGCCCTGGACGATTTGAATAGTTTGATTCGACCTAAGTTTCTTCTCAATCAGAACAGCGTTCATGAGATGAAAATCAATTATGATGGGCCAGCTTTTGCTTAAACTGTGGAATAAGGCAGGGGAATTTTGTGCTTCCCGAGAGTCGATTCATAATGTGCCACAAGCTTTTGGATACTTTCCATCAGTTCACGCGATGTATCGATTAATTCTGTATCGGCAGTGTCGGGCAGTTTCTCGTAGGCTAATTTTGCAAGCCTCAAAAGAGATATTAACGTCTCACCCTGAAGCACTAAACCTGGAAAACTTTGACTGGGCATTCTGATGATTCCCCGATCAATCGATTGGGAATAAACTTCCAATTCCATGTATTCCATATTTCCTGCTTTCCTGAATCAAAACATATTAAATTGCTTGTCTGATCATGATAGACGTTATTTTACCCCGTTAATGTTGTAGGTCACGCTTCAAGCGTGACCTACGTGATTTACTTCGTTTTTGCAACCACTGCAGCAAAGGTCTGCGGGTCGCGGATTGCCATATCCGATAACATTTTGCGATTAAGACCAATATTTGCCTTCTTCAGCGCAGCCACCAGCTTGCTGTAGGTGGTCCCGTTCAGACGGGCTGCGGCGTTGATGCGGGCGATCCACAATTTACGCATATCGCGCTTACGGACGCGGCGATCACGGGTGGCGTACCACAGGCTTTTGAGCATCGCCTCATTTGCACGCTTGAACAGACGGTGCTTCGCGCCGCGCTGTCCCTTGGTGATCTTCAAAACTTTTTTGTGACGCTGGTGCCCTCGCGGGCCTCCCTTTACACGAGCCATTCTAGACCTCCTGCGTTCTCGCGGGCGTCGGTGACCTTGTCAGGTTCACCAGTTGCGTACACCCGAAAGCCGCAAATAAAAATTGATTACGACATCTGGGATCAGACGCTGCGCGTCAATCCCTACTTTTCCATGCTGGGGGCGAGGCGCTTGACACGCTTGATGATCTTGCGCGCCTTGACTACCAGCATCTCGGACAACTGTGCCTTGGTGCGCTTTGACGTGCGCCGGCGCAGGTGGCTTTTGCCGCCTTTGGTGCGTACCACTTTACCAGACCCGGTCAGGCGAAAACGCTTGGACGTTGCCTTGTGGGTCTTCAGCTTGGTTTTCGTGGCCTTTGCTTTGCGAGGCATTCTTGCTTGCTCCTTTCAGACAAAGTAAACCGCGGGACACTTCACGCGTACCCCGCGGACGTTCAACATCTTTGGGACTTGCCGGGCTTACGATTGAGCTTGAGGCTCAGGTTTCGCTTCAGCCTTGGGCTGTTCGCCCTTTTCCTTCTTTTTCGCGCCGCCTTTATTTGGCGCCAGCACCACGAGCATGGTGCGGCCTTCCATTTGGGGGGCGGCTTCGATTACCGAAACATCCTCCAGAGCTTGCGCGATCTCCTTCAAATCTTCCAGCGCGATCTCGGGATAATCCATCTCGCGACCGCGGAACTTGATCGTCACACGAACTTTATGTCCTTGTAGTAACCAGCGCCGGGCATCGTCCACTTTGAACCCGCGGTGCGCCTCATTGGTTTTCGGACGGAGGCGGATTTCCTTGACCTCGATCTTGGTCTGCGCCCTCTTGGCTTCGCGTTCCTTTTTAGCACGTTCGTAAATGAACTTGCCATAGTCGATCACGCGGCAGACGGGAGGACTGGCGTTGGGGGATACTTCCACAAGATCCAAATCGGCGTCGCGGGCGATCTGCAAGGCTTGTCTGGTGGGAACAACCCCGACGTTGCTGCCATCGGGCCCGATCAAACGGACTTCCGCGGCGCGGATGCCCTCATTGACTCGAAATTCTGTAGCGCTGATAAGTTTCTCCTATTTCAAAACAGTTGACCAGCCCTCGGCTGGTTTTTTGGCGGATTGATAATACCATGAAGGCACATGAATCGTCAACAAAATAGACCGTGAACGATCAAAACTCCTCCGCCGCTCACGGTCTATTACATATTTTACAACTCTGGCGCTCTTCTGGCAATCCTGTCTTTTGCCCGCGCTATGAATTCACCCAACGCAATGTTGTTCTGCTGGCTCCCATCCCTGACCCGCAAAGACACCTGCCCGGCATTCATTTCATTCTCGCCGACCACAAGCATATACGGCACTTTCATTAACTGTGCCTGCCGGATCTTGGCGTTCATGCGCTGGGCGCTCACATCGGCATGAGCGCGGATGCCCTGGTCGCGTAACTCTTTGACGATGCCGTGGGCATACTCATTCTGCCCATCCGTAATGGGAATGACGCGCACCTGTTCGGGCGAGAGCCAGACGGGGAAGCTCCCCGCGTAATGCTCGAGCAGAAAGCCGATCATGCGCTCGTGCGTGCTCAATGGAGCCCGGTGAATGCACAAAGGCATTTCTTCATTACCTTCCTTGTTCGTGAACTTGAGGTCGAACCGGGCGGGTTGGGCAAAGTCCACTTGATTTGTGGCAAGCGAAAATTCCCGCCCGATGACGCTCCAGATTTGCACGTCGATCTTCGGCCCGTAGAACGCGGCTTCATCTTCCGCTTCTACATAAGGCACATTTCCGTTGTCCATGGCGCGGCGGACCATATCTTCCGTTTTGAGCCACAGGCGTTCGTTGTCCACATACTTCTTGCCCAGCCCGGCTTTGCTATGCAGGGAGAGACGCATCACATATTTTTCGATGCCGAACAGTTCAAAGTATTTGAGATACAGATCGATGACTCCCAGGAACTCCTGTTCGAACTGCTCTTCCGTAACGTAGACGTGGGCATCGTTCATCTGCATCGAACGGACGCGCATTAAGCCAAACAACTCACCTGACTTCTCGTAGCGATAGCACGTACCATATTCCGCCAGACGAACGGGCAGATCGCGATAGGAACGACCCTTGGAACCGAAAATTTTGTGGTGCATGGGGCAGTTCATCGGCTTGACGTAATACTTCACGCCTTCGATTTCCATCGAGGGATACATGCTCTCGGCATAGTAAGGCAGGTGACCCGAGTGCAGGAACAGATCCTCCTTGGAAACACTAGGCGTTTTGACGCGCAGATAACCCGCCTTCTCTTCCATCTCCTTGGCAAGCTTTTCCAGCTCCTCGATCATTACGCCGCCGTTCGGCAGCCAAAGGGGCAAGCCGGGACCTACTTCGTCATCGAACATGTAGATTTCCAACTCCTTGCCCAATTTCCGATGGTCACGCTTCTTAGCCTCTTCCAACTGGTGGAGATAGTCTTTGAGTTGCTGCGCGTTTTCCCAGGCTGTGCCGTAAATGCGCTGGAGCATCTTGTTGTTCTCATCGCCGCGCCAGTAAGCGCCCGCAATCGACATGAGCTTGAAGGCATCCTGCCTGACGTCTTTCGTACTCTGGACGTGCGGTCCACGGCACAGATCTACGAACGTATCGTGCTGATAAAGAGAAATCTCTGGCTTTTCCTTGAGAGGATTTCCGTATTCGTCGAGTCCGCCTTTTTCCAGGCCGTCAATCAGCTCGATCTTATAGGGCTGGTCCTTGAACAGCGCGCGTGCTTCGTCCGCGGAAACGATCGTTTTCTTGAACTCATGCTTGCCTTGCACAATCTGCCTCATCCGCTTTTCGATCTGTGCCAGGTCTTCAGGCGTGAGGTTTCGCGGCAGATCAAAGTCATAGTAGAAGCCGTTCTCCACCGGCGGACCAATGGCGATCTTTCCCTCAGGGAACATTTCCAGCACTGCCTGCGCCATGATGTGCGCAGCAGAGTGACGAATTTTATAGAGTTGCGACTCTTCGTATTTTTCCTGAACTTGTTGCGACATTCTCGCTTCCTTTCCTGCTAGTAGGTTGGTTGCCGCTTCGAAGTACTCTTTGCGATCCCGGAGAGCGGCATGGCATATTACGCCAAACCTCCGGGCCGCTGATGGGTAGTAGTTGCATCTTCTGTAGTCATCGCGACCTCCATTTTGTAAGTCAGATTGACAATCCGACCTACTTTAAAACAAAACTCGCCCGAACACGGGGCGAGAATTCAATTCACGCGGTTCCACCCGAATTACCCTGAGCGCAATCGAAGGGTATCTCTTGGACTGATAACGGAGTCATCCGTTCCACGTACTTGCCAGAGGCGTTCTGTTTCACGCTCGCGAGTGGTTTTCCGTGATGTTCCCTGGAAAAGACTCTCAATCTTCGGTCTTTTCTCCCTGTCAGGGACTTGACCACGTACTCGTCTCGGTCAACGCGTTAATGTAAATGGTATTATATGCTGAAAAATGAGCCTGTCAAGCCAAAGGTTGAACAATGAATATCCGCCAAGCAACTCCTGCCGATAGTCTGCTCCTTTCCGGTTTATGCCGGGATGTGCAGAGTCTTCATGCGGAACATCACCCCGATATTTTCAAAATCCCGCAGAGTGATGATTTTGCCGTAGCGTTCTTCGATGAAATATTGGTGGACCCGATGGCAAGAATTTTTATCCTAGAAAAGAATGGGCAAGCCCTTGGTTATGTTCTATGCAAGTTGATGGAGCGTCCGGAAGGTCCTTTTACTTTTACGCTGCGCTATCTGCAAATCGATCAGATTTCCGTCCGCCCAGAGGCTCGCGGGCAGGGCGTCGGCGCAGCACTCATCAAACAGGCTGAACGTTTCGCGAACGAGCTGGATGTGCAAAGGATCCAACTTGATTCGTGGGATTTTAACATCAGAGCACATGCCTTCTTTGAGCGATTGGGGTTTAAGAAGTTTCACTTCCGCTTCTGGCAGATACTATAATAAAAAAGTCCCTTCTTAATGAGGGACTTTTTGTGTGGGCGAGATAGGGCTCGAACCTACGACCTCTGCTATGTCAAAGCAGTGCTCTAACCAACTGAGCTACCCGCCCGAGGGACTGACATTATAACGAAGGTATATAAAATTTGCAATGCCATGCCTTGCGGTATAATCCCCTCGCCATGCCGAGACGGAAATCCCCCGAAGACATGTCTGTGGAAGAACTGCGTCGTTTGCTGATTGAGAAACGGCGCGGCGCGCGGCGCGAACGGCTGGAGCACTTTAAAAGAACAGGGCGGGTAGTTGACGTGGCGCCTGATCTTCTGTCGGAGTCGGCCGCGGTGGTGGAAACTCTGGAGGAAACGACAGAC
>JAICRQ010000037.1 GCA_025966435.1 Anaerolineales bacterium
CCCACAAACAGACCAATGACGAGTCCCAGCATCATCCGTCCCGGAGCGAGCGTCCAAACATAATGGTCGAAGAGACCGATAAAGCCAAGGCCCGTCAGCACCGCGCCGACTAAGATGGCGTTCTGATTTTGTGTTCTAATCAGACGGTAAGCAAAGAAGACCATGATGTTAATAACAATCAGTATTCCCAGGATTCCCAGCTCCGCGCCGGCGAGTAAAAGGATATTATGAGCGGGTTCCACAATATAGCCTTCCCCTGCGCGCCTTGCTAGTTCAATAATAAACGACCCGACTCCCACTCCCGTCAGCGGATATTCACGAATCATCTTCACCGCTTCCCCGTTCAACCAGGCGCGCCCGATAAAGGAAAACTCCTCCGCCTGAGAGGTCGTATTGATCGTGCGCGCCTGCACCAGTTCATAGTAAGGGAACAGTGTGACTGCCAGGCTCAGCCCAATCGTGATAAGCAAAAGGACCACCCGCTTGCGGTCAAAATAGTTTGACTTCCAAACCAGCACGCCGCAGAAGACCATAAGAGCCAGCCATGCTGAGCGTGAGAATGTGAGCGCCAAAAGTGATACCCCAGGAATTAGCAACAGCAAAGCGAGATTGTCTGGCTTTTCCCTGCGCATGAAAAACGCAACAGGCGCTAGTAGAAAGATCAGTGTAAACCCGCCCAGAATATTGGGATGGGGCAGCGTGCCGTACACCCGAAGAAACGACTCGCCGTCAGGCAATTGCACCACGACCGCGCCCTGCACGGAGGAATCGAACGGTCCGGGCCAATGCAAATGTAGAGGAGACAGAAAGTATGTGGACTGATGTATGAATTCGACTACGCCTGTAATGAGTTGAAAGCTCAGTGCCGCGCAAAACCCTAACAAGATTGCTTTCCAAGCGAATGACCAGTCACGAAGAGAAAGAATGAAGAGGAAGATCAGTGCGATTTGAAAGGAGATGTATAAAGAGGTGCGCCAGTCTCGAGACCAGAGGGTGCTGAGGAGAGTCAGGAGGCAGAAGGCGGAAGGAAAAAGGAGGTATTTAGTAAATAGTAATTGGGTAATTGGTAATTGGGGTGGTTGAGCAATTTTAGCCGTGAGCCAGAGGACGATAGCCAGCAGCATAATGGCGTTCGCCAGGAAGAACAGCGCGTCGGTGTAAATGAAGTAAACGCCCTCTTGTGGAAATGGAGCGATGGTTATGTAGTACCAAAAGCATAACCCCAGAGGAAGCACACTCACAAGGAACATGTAGACAGCACGCAAGACTTTTTCCGCTTGCACCTGCCATACGCGTAGTGAGCCAAGTGACAAGCTGGTGATCAGCGAAAGAATGGGCACAGTTCCCCAGGAAAACGCAGCCAGTGTATTGACGGGCGGCACTTGCGGAATGGATGGAGGAACCGCCTTCGGATTTTCCCAAACCTGGACGCCGCCTCTGAGAGTTTTGAATTTTAACCAGCCGTTCCGTTCCAAAACAGGGATGTAGTGCGGGACATTTACAAACGCCCACTTTACTCCATGCTCACCTGCTTTTTGCAGGATCGGGTCCAGCGCCGCGAGTCCGCTCGGAAGCCAGAAGGCTGTGTCAATTTGACCGATGCCGCTTGTGCGCAGCTCAGGCAGAGTCCGCGCGGTGTGGTAGCTGCCGTCTATGGTAGTGGAAGTCGTCAGCGTGGAGAGGAGCGCCATCTGGTCGCCGAACCCGAATGTGATGTAGCGCCAGCCCGCATGCTTCTTCTCGTTGAGAAACCCAACCACCTGACGCATATCTACTGCGCCGGGCTGGAGAGGCAGAAACGCGGTGATGAGTCCAACGATGAGAGACGTGGTCGCGAGCGTGAGAAGGATCTTTGTCCGCGTCCCTCTACGGTGTCTGCGCCGGAGCAGGATGACGATCCTTCCAAAAAAAGGCATGAGCGTTAACGTCGCCCAAAGTGCGAAGCGGTCGTACGTCAGCCATTCCCAGCCTCTTCCAAACAATAGACGCGGCAGGGGAGTGGTGTTCCCAAGACCAAGCAAAAAAAGGATGATGAAGGCGATGCCGAGGCCAATAAATTGTCGTCTGCGTGCCAGCCGAAGCGCAGCAGGGATGATGACAGCCAGCGGTCCGTACATGGGAAGAAAAAACAGCAATGCCGCAAGAGGGTTTTCGAAAAAATTGTGACGCGAGGCATGGTCGATAGTCGTTTGAATCGACTGTGTGCGCCCCCACTCCCAGAAGGGCCAGATCACAAAGAGCATCGCCACTGTCGAAATGCTGCCAACAAGTAGAAGCCGTGTCGCAAGCGTTTGCCATTTAACTCTTTTGGCGATGAGTAAGTGTGCTGAAATCGCTATGACAAGCCAGGGAAGGAACAATAGCGTGGCATGATGGAGCGCCATCACTGTTGACAGCAAAGAAATCGTCAGTGCAGCGCTGAGTCGGTTTCCGTGGACTAGATATTGGTTTAGCGCCGCCATGCTGAAAAGAGCAGTTACTGCCCCAGCAAGTGTTGGCAGTTGACCGAAGATATGCGCGGTGAGGTATACAGAGGGTAAAAATGCTGCTCCAAGTGCCGCGTATCCTGCGCTGGATGTACCGACAAAAATACGCGCGAACGCATACACAGCCAGAGGAAGGAGCGTGAGAGTCACCCAAAGCACTAGCGCAAACGCGGCCTCAATTCCAATGATATGGCTCAACGCGCCAATCAACTGGTGGACAAGCGGTGGATAGGAGTTGACGTAGAAACCGGTATACCAGCGCGCATCCCACAACGACCACCAGTCCATGCGATAGTGGTCACCGAAGAACATATGGTTGTAGGCGTCATAGCTCAGGCGGTATCGCGCGGCGAGGATCAGCGCCCCATGGAAGAGAAAGGAAAATAAAACGGCAAGGCGCACAGCGCGCGGCATCAATAAGACTCCAGCAACGGGATGCGTTTTGTGCTTTGTCGTTTTTCCAGGGCGTGATTGAATGCTTTGATATAGCGGGAACAGGTGGCATTCGGCCGCAGATGCTGAATGGACTTAAAGTTATGCTGCGCCTGTGCGCGTCGGAGCGAAGAGGAGTTGAGCAGCAGGCGAATCGAATTACAAAGGCTTTCCAGATGATTGGTTTCAAAGAATTGAATCTGAAGATCGTTTTCGAAAGCCAGCTTGCGAATCTCAGGCAGATCGGACGCCACCACTGCGCGTCCCCATGTGGCAGCCTGATAGAGCACACTGGAGGAACCGGTCGATGCTACGTACGGCAAAACCACAAGCCTGGCGCCTCGAAAGAGGTTCTTTACATCGTCTTCCAAAACCTGCCCAAGCCATCGAATGCCTTGCGCTACGTCGAACCGCTCACGTAGGTCGTCTGCATAGTTTGGAAAGCGCATGTGGGAGGTGCCCGCAATCGTCAGGCGCAGGTGAGGGCTTTCACGTCGCAAGCGAATGAAGGATTCGATCAGCAGTTCCAATCCCTTGTAGGGGGCAAGCGTGGTGAAGAACAGCAAATCGCACGATTCGGTTTCCTCCAAAAGCTCGGGTTCGTGATACGAGCCAATCGGGATATGCGCGCAGTCCACGCCTCTTGCGGATAGCCAATCCGCGTAATGCTGCATGGTCAGGCAGACCACATCCGCTTGTGTGGCAATGCGCGTGAGCAAACGTGCACCCAATGGTGCAAGTGCACCACCTGGCGCGTTCAACGCGCGCAGGTCTGCCAGTTCCACGAGTTCATGCAGGGTAACGACCGTCGGAAAATGACGCGAGACATTCATCGGGGTCAAGAGCCCCGATAGATTGGAGATGGGGGATTTCCCGAAAATGCTTGTTCCAAGATTGAACCAGATCAAATCCGGGCTTAGGTGTTTCACACGCGACAAAATGGATTGCCGCGCGTTTAAAGAATCGGGCTGCCAGCAATAGTCGATTTCTGTTACCCCTAGATGATTGGGGTGCTGGCCATTGTGAGGGTGAGATGAACCTGCTAACACTGTAAGCCGCGAAAACAACCCTGAATTTGCCAGGGCACGGGTGAGGTGATAACCGTATTGTCCAATACCAGTGATCGTCGGAGGGAATGGACTGACAATAACAAGGTGCATGAGATCGTTTGACAGAACTTTCTACACGCTGTATATTCTAAAGGCTAATACGCAAATTTGAACGCTTTGGATTTTCTTGTCGAAAGGACGACTGCACGTGCCCATAGGACTGCTTCGCTAATGTTAGACGTATATTCTGAGAATCTCCTGCAAACACCACGCGAGGCAGTAGTCTTACAGTCTGTTTTTCATGCGCTGGCGTACGCAGATGTGTTCGATTATCCGCTGACGGTGCCTGAAGTATACCGTTATCTGACTTCCACCAGAGGGACAATGGAAGAAGTGACTCGTGCCTTATCCAACAAATTGCTTTTCTCTCAGACCGGTGAGTATTGTACCCTGCGCGGGCGAGAGGCAATCGTAGAAACAAGAAAACGCCGCGCACAAGTTGCTGCGCGTCTTTGGCGCAAAGCCATTCGCTATGGGCGGATCATCGCCTCTCTTCCTTTTGTGAAAATGGTTGCCATTACCGGTTCGCTGGCGATGAATAACACGGAAGAAGGCAAAGACATAGACTACATGATTGTGACGGCTCCGAACCATCTTTGGACGTGCCGCGCGTTATCGCTTCTAGTGGCGCGAATCGCGAAGCTGGAAGGCGTAAGCTTGTGTCCCAATTATCTCGTCACGACCAATGCGCTGGAATTGAAAGAACGATCTCTGTACGTCGCGCATGAGCTTGCACAAATGATTCCCATTTCTGGTATGAAGACGTATAACGAGCTCCACCAGCGGAATGCCTGGGTTGAGGATTATCTACCCAACGCTGCCGGGGCGCCTCCCTTCCCCCATGGTGCAAAGCCTGCTGAAAGTAAATCCCTCATCCAGCAAATACTGGAATTCTTCTTTAGCCTGCCATTCGGACAAGGGCTTGAGAGATGGGAGATGAACAGGAAGATAGCTCGCTTGACCCGCGAACAATCTCAAAGCTTTGAGTCCTATTTCTCTGCCGACGTGTGCAAAGGTCATATCGATAAACACGGCGAAAACGTAGTGATGGCTTTAGCCGTGCGCCTACAGACTCTCCCTCTCCCTACGGGAGAGGGCCAGGGTGCGGGACAATGACTCAGATCCTTCTCGGTCAATCTTACTTCCTGCGTTTTGACCCCAAGCTCTGGGAAGCGATGCAGCCCTATCCACCGTTAGGCACGCTGTATGCTGCAAGTTATTTGCGTCAGCATGGATATCAGGTCGCTTTGTTCGATGCAATGCTCGCGGAATCAGAAGATGAATGGGCATCGGCGCTGGATGAACATCAGCCTCAGTATGCAATCCTTTATGAGGACAATTTCAACTATCTGTCCAAGATGTGCCTTTTGCGGATGCGTGAAGCGGCGTTCAAGATGATCGCGATGGCAAAGTCCCGCGGTTGCACAGTGATCCTGTGCGGCGCGGATGCCACCGACCATTACGAAACGTATCTGGCAAACGGGGCGGATTATGTGTTGATCGGCGAAGGGGAGGAAACGCTGGTCGAATTGTTGAGTCGATTAACTATCGGAAAAGAAGTGCAAGATATCATCGGTCTGGCAACCAGATCCTCGACACTCGTCACTCGTCGCCCCGATATATCGAAATTGGACGCCTTGCCTTTCCCGGCGTGGGATTTGGTAGACGTCGAAAAATATCGCGCCATCTGGTTGAAGCGCCACGGCTATTTTTCAATGAACATGGTCACCACGCGCGGCTGCCCGTTCCACTGCAACTGGTGCGCCAAGCCGATCTGGGGTCAGCGCTATCATTCGCGCTCGCCTGAAAATGTTGCCGCCGAAATAAAATGGTTGAAGGAAATGTATCGCCCCGACCACATCTGGTTTGCGGATGATATTCTGGGACTCAAGCCCGGATGGCTGGCGCGCTTTACGGATGCGCTTGAGGCGCAGGGAAGCCGCATCCCGTTTAAGTGTCTCAGCCGCGCCGACCTTTTGACCCGCGCGGGCGAAGTGGACGCCCTCGCCCGCGCCGGCGCGCAGACCGTTTGGATGGGCGCCGAGTCTGGTTCGCAAAAGATTCTCGACGCGATGGATAAGGGGACGCACGTGGAACAAATCCATGAAGCGGCGCGGCGTCTCAAAGGCGCGGGCATCCGGGTCGGATTCTTTTTGCAGTTCGGCTATCCCGGAGAAACGCGCGAAGATATCGAAAAAACGATTCAGCTTGTGCGCGACTGTGAGCCGGATGATATCGGCATTTCGGTTTCCTATCCCATGCCAGGGACGAAGTTTTATGATGCCGTGCGCGAACAATTAGGAGAGAAACAAAACTGGCAGGACTCACAGGATATGGCAATGCTCTATCAGGGTCCGTTCTCGACCGAGTTTTACCGAAAATTACATAGCGTGATTCACAAGGAATTTCGAGCGCGCAAGGCTTGGAAGTCCGTAACGCGAATAAGCCGTATGGAATTGAACCACGGAGACACGGAGCCACAGAGAATAAAAAAACTCCGTGACTCTGTGTCTCCGTGGTTAAGACTCGGGTATAACCTGCTTACGTTACCAATCGCTCGAGTGCAACTAAATCGACTTTCTGCCTCCCATCACAATTTGTTGACCTTACCACACATGTCTCATGAAGCTGCTGCGGCTCCCACTCCACAAGACGAACTATGAACCAGGTTCCGATCGAAACCATTGCAGAAGCCTTTTCCCGTACGGCGGAAAAATACGATTCCTTCGCGCAAGATCATCCGCACCTCACGCGGATGCGGGACAAAGTCTATTCCCATGTGATGCGCCATGTTCCACAAGGCACGCGCATTCTGGAACTGAATGCCGGCACGGGCACCGACGCGGTGCAGCTTGCGCAGCGCGGATATTATGTCCATGCAACCGACATCGCGCCCGGAATGCTTAATCGTTTACAGGAAAAAGTAGACCGTCTGGGGATGCAGGACCGCGTAACGATGGAAGCGCGTTCTTTTCTTTCCCTGACAGGTGTGCAGGGTGCACCGTTTGATGCCGTGTTCTCCGATCTAGGCGGACTCAATTGTGTTCCTGATCTCACACCTGTTATTCGACAATTGCCACAAATCCTCAAGCCGGGAGGGACTATCACCTGGGTTCTCATGCCCCACATCTGCCTGTGGGAAATTGCCGAAGTGTTCCGCGGGAATGCTTCGCTTGCCTTCCGGCGCTTTTCTCACAGCAGGGTGCGCGCCAATCTGGAAGGTTTACATTTCGACGTTTTTTATTTTTCACCGAAGCAAGTCATTGAGTGGTTTGGGAAGGAATTTGAGCTGCTTGCGCTGGAAGGTTTATCCGTGATGACGCCGACAGCGGAGAGCAAAAACTTTGCGAAATGGCATCCGCGGTTGTATCGTGCCCTCAGTTGGTTGGATGATAAGTTAGCACCGCATTGGCCCTGGAATGGCTGGGGCGATTTCTATATGCTGACAGTGAAGCTTCGAGGGTAACGACGAATTTAGTCGTTTAATCGTCCGACCCAGCGACTACACCTGCCCTGGCAGGCGTGCTAGGGAAGTCGCTACTACGGAGAGTCTGTGAGTTTCCCGAATTATCCTGATAAACATAAACTTACGTCTCTGCTCACCGCAGATGAACTTGTTGCCTACCGGGCGCGGCTCGGACGGATGCCGAAGATAAAACCGGAAGGTGTGCTATTTTGTCTGGAGCGCGGGTTACCACATCGTATGCGCTGGCGCATCCCTGTGGCGCGTGCCGGGGCGATGAACGCGGATGTCTATGCAGTGAAGAAATCCAAAGGCAGAGTCGCGGTGCTGACGAGTTTCGGCGGCGGCTCGCCGATGGTCATGGAACTGGCGGAAGAGCTTGCTGTGATGGGCACAAAGAAGATGGTTCTGATGACGTGGGGTGGAATTCTGCAGAACGATATCCAGCCTGGCGATATTATTGTCTGCAATCGTGCTATCCGGGACGAGGGCGCTTCCCATCACTATCTGCCTCCTGCAAAATATGTGGATGCCGATTCGCCGCTGGTGAATGAACTGGTAGAGGCGATTCGTGAACGCGGCGCCTCATGTTCGGTCGGCACCACATGGACCACCGACGCGCCGTATCGTGAGACACGAGAAGAAGTCATTCAGTATCAAGCCGAAGGCGTGAAAACGGTCGAGATGGAATCCGCGGGATTGTTCACTGTAGGGCAGGTGCGCAACGTGCAGACGGCTTCGGTGGTGATCGGCATGGACAGCCTGGCATCCCTGCGCTGGCAAACCCCCGAACGCTTGGATGGAATCATGGGCTCGCTGGAGATCGTCTATGCGGCGGCGATCGATGTCCTTGGGCAGCCATGAAACAGGAATTGTTCATCTGCCCGCGCTGCCGGACGAGGCTCGAGCGGACGACTCCTGAGAGGTTCACGTGTCCGCACGATGGGCTGGAATTCTGGAACGTGGATGGCATCTGGCGTTTCCTTTTGCCCGAAAGCGAAGCCCATTATGCCCGCTTTATCAGAGACTATGAAGCGATTCGTCAAGCTGAGGGACGTGGGAGCAACTCGGCAAAGTACTATCAAGCCTTGCCTTTCAAAGATTTGAGCGGCCATCTTAAGAGGGATTGGAGAATCCGTGCTCGCAGCTTCAAGCTTCTTGTCAACAGGGTCTTGACGAAACTTCAAGATCCTCTGGAACGTTCCTTGAAAGTTCTCGATCTGGGTGCAGGCAACGGCTGGCTCTCCAACCGGCTTGCCGCGCAGGGCGACCGGGTTTTCGCTATAGACCTACTGGTCAACGATAGAGATGGGCTAGGGGCATGGAAGTATTATGAGCATACGTTTACGCCTGTGCAGGCAGAGTTCAATCATTTGCCGATCATGGACCGGTTTGCCGATGTTGTCATCTTCAACGCTTCCTTTCATTATTCAGAAGATTACACCCAAACTCTAGAAGAGGCGCTGCGAGTTCTTTCTCCCAAAGGAAGAGTCGTGATCATGGACTCGCCCGTCTATCGCAGGAGCACATCGGGCGAGAAAATGGTGGAAGAGCGTGAGGCACAGTTTCAGGAAAAATATGGCTTTGCTTCCGACAACCTGCAAAGCGAGAATTTCCTTACCTATTCCCGCCTGGATGAATTGGCGAAGAAACTCAACATTCAATGGAAATTCTTCACGCCCTTTTATGGCTTGCGCTGGATGCTGCGTCCTTTGACATCTATCTTCCTGCAAAGACGAGAACCTTCAAAGTTTCATTTAATCGTGGGAAGGAAACACGCGTAGCGAGCTTCCTCATCATGAAACTCAAAGACTTCAAACCGCAATCCAAGCTCGTGACCAAAAGCACCCGGGTGGACAAACCGAAGTTCCCGGTCATCGACGCGCATAATCATCTGGGTGAGCCTTTCGGCGGCGGATGGGATCAGAAGCCGCTGAGCAAATTGCTCGATCTGTTGGATGAAGCGGGCGTGACTCACTATGTCGATCTCGATGGCGGTTGGGGAGAGGACATCCTCTACGCACACTTGAAACATTTCAAAGAAGGCGCGCCGGAGCGGTTCCAAATTTTCGGCGGCGTGGATTGGTCGAAGTGGGAAAGCCTGGGTGACGGATTCCCCGATTGGGCGGCCGGCAGGCTAAGAATCCAGAAAGAGGCGGGCGCGCAGGGACTGAAGATTTGGAAACCGTTTGGGCTGCATGTCAGAGATCATTATGGGAAATTAGTTAAGGTGGACGATGCGCGCCTGAATCCCATCTGGGAAGCGGCAAGCGAATTAGGCTTGCCTGTCCTGATTCATGTCGCGGACCCGGTCGCGTTCTTTGACCCGATAGACGAGACCAATGAGCGCTGGGAGGAGCTCGGCAAGCATCCCGACTGGGCGTTCACGAGTCCACCGCTCCCTCCGTTTCTGGAGATCCTGAATGGACTCAAGAACCTCGTTGCTCGTCATCCCGCTACTGTTTTCATCGGCGCGCATGTGGGGTGTTACGGTGAGAATCTGGGATGGGTCGGTCAGATGCTCGATGAATGCCCGAACTATTTCATTGATATATCTGCGCGGCTTGGCGAGCTGGGAAGGCAGCCCTATACGGCGCGGAAATTTTTCATCCAATATCAGGACCGGATTTTGTTTGGCTCCGACATGGGCCCGAACCTGGCTGCTTATCGTTTGTATTATCGCTTTCTGGAAAGCGATGATGAATATTTCAACTACAACACAACCGAAGTGCCTGCCCAGGGTCGCTGGTATGTTTGCGGAATGTATTTGCCTGACGATGTGTTGAGAAACGTCTATTCTGAGAATGCCAAACGCATTTTGAAGATAGAGTGAGACGAAAAACAAAAGGAGATTTCATGACCAAAATCACGTTCATTGGCGCGGGGAGCCTGGGTTTCACGAGCGTACTGGTGCGCGACATCCTAACGTTTCCTCTGCTGGAGAATGCGACCATTTCCCTGATGGACATCCACCCGGAGCGACTGGAATGGGCAAAGAAGGGAGTCGAAAAACTGATCACGGCGGGGAACCGCCCCGCGAAGGTAGAAGCGACGCTGGATCGAGCAGAGGCCCTCAAGGATGCGGATGTCGTACTGACGACGATCCTGGCGGGCAATACCGAAGTCTGGCGCCACGATATCGAGATTCCCAAGAAATATGGCGTTGACATCAACGTCGGCGACACGCGCGGACCCAGCGGTATCTTCCGTTTTTTGCGGACGATCAACCCGATGATGGATATTGTCTGTGATATGGAGAAATACTGCCCAGGCGCTGTGCTGTTGAACTACACCAATCCGATGGCGATGCTGTGTGCCGCGCTGCAGCGACAGACATTTATTCCCGTCACAGGTTTATGTCATTCCGTACAGGGCACGGCGATGATGCTCGCCGAGTGGATTGAGGCGCCGTATGACGAGATTGATTATCTTTGTGCCGGTATTAACCATCAGGCGTGGTATCTCAAGTATGAATGGAACGGCAAGGACGCTTATCCGCTCATCCATAAAGCAATCACGGAACAGCCGGAGATCTACAACGCGGAGCCTGTGCGGAACGAGATGTATCTTGCCCTTGGAAAATATGTGACGGAGTCGAGCGGGCATAACTCGGAATACAACCCATGGTTCCGCAAACGTCCGGACCTGATCGAGAAATACTGCACCCACGGCACGAATTGGAATCCCGGGGAATATGCGTACATCCTCAAGGAATACCAGCAAAACGAAGCCACCTGGCAGGCACAGGTAAAAGAACGCCTCGAGCGGCCCCTCACGGAGGAGCATCTTGAGCGCGGTCATGAATACGCCGCATACATTATCAACGCCTTGCAAGGCGGCGAGATGTTCAAATTCAATGGCAACGTCCGGAATACGAACCTGATCACGAACCTGCCGGAAGGCGCGTGTGTGGAAGTACCGGTCGTTGTAGACAGGGCAGGTTTCCATCCCATCTACGTGGGAGCATTGCCAGCCGAATGCGCCTTGCTGACAGGGCTTTCGAGCGGCATTGAGGAGCTTGCCATCGAGGGTTCTCTCGCAGGCGATCCCGTCGCGATCTATCGTGCAATCGCTCATGATCCTTTGACATCCGCTGTGTTGTCCCTTGCCGAAATCCGCCAGATGACTAACGAGCTCTTTGCCCGGCACAAAGACTATCTGCCGCAGTTCAAGCACCATTCGGTCTAAAGTCAAAGGTTACAGGTTGAAAATTGATAGGTGAAATTATGGAACTTCAATACAACGAAGTGGAAGACAACATACGGTTGATCAAATTGACTGGCAGATTGGATATTGGTGGAGTAGACGCCATCGAGACTAAATTCTCGGATTACAGCTCAGGCGAAAACCCCCGTGTGATCGTGGACCTCTCGGATGTAGAGTTTCTCGCTTCCAGCGGTATCCGCTTGTTGACGCTCAGCGCGAAATCGATCGCAAGCCGGGGTGGACGATTGGTGCTTCTCAACCCAAACTCCGATGTAAAAGATGTGTTGGACATTACCGGTGTCCCTGCCATCGTTCCCATATACTATGATCTTAAGTCCGCTACGGCGGCGTTGAAGGGTTGAACCACACGTACCGTTCATATCAAGAAGATAAACAGAGCGGCTTCTCCCGGATCGGCTCATGGCTGAAAAAGTATAAGGCGCTGTAATGACCTGGGAGTGTTACAGCAATCCTGGACTCGGTTTGTTCGGTCGTGGACTGGTTTTCCCAACTATAAAGATAAACGGAATCGTTAATGCCAAGATCTGAAAGTGGATACGTCCGTTGTACGACGTGATTCGCGGTGTTCAGGAAAAGAATCGCGCCCTGCCCGCTCGAGTTTGATGGATGGCGAAGTTGAACGAGCACCGGGTCCTCTGCTCTGGCGGCATACCTGAGAGAATGCGGTTGGACCTTATCTGACTTCTCATGGAAGAGCTCAGATTGTCCCAGCAGAGGAAAATCACAAGTAGCTCGCTGTTCAGATAGAAGGAGCTTCCAGAGCTGCAAACGATCCGGGGAAAGTTCTCCAAGGTGATCGCTGGTCATCATGACGCCGCCTGTCATCCCCGCGTAGAGTGCCAAGCTTTTAATCTCTTCTTCCGATAAGTCACTGAAGCGTTCGCGTAACAGCACGCAATCCGGGTCGCTTTGCCACAGGATGTGATTCGCAAAATTCCGGCAGGATTGGTCGCGCAACAGGGATTGTGCAGAATAGTCCCCACTCCAGGCTACGCCCACATCCCGGCCGATGCGGACACCGTTTACCAACCCGATCGATGCCCAGAGCGGACAACCGCATCCTAGCCAAAGAGCCTCGCCGATTTCCTCACGGATCATCTCTGCCACGCGTCGCCAGATCTCGATACGTGTCATGCCAGGCATATGCCAGAGGGCGCGGTCAGGACCATATTCGCTGCCGAAGTGCATGAAATCCGTTTTGAAATATTCGCACTCCCACTCCTGCCGCCAGGTGCGAAAAACGTTTTTTAGATACGCAAACGCGTCTGGATGTGTGGTATCAAGAATGTAGTACTCTTCACTGCGCTTGTGCCACCGAAATTCCCCATAGAACTGCATATGCAACAGCGGTTTTCCATTGTTTCTATCGCTGACGACCCAATCCGGGTGGTCACGGTAGAGATGGCTGCGATTGCCCACCATGAAGGGAGCGATCCATAGCCCAGGGGTGAAACCCGCGGCGCGAATATCCTCAAGCAGAGGTTTCATTTCGCGAGGAAATTGCGGCCTCACCTCCAGCCAGTCACCCATCTCAGGTGTGAAGCCATCGTCGATCTGAAAAACGCTCATCGGAAGATTCTCTCGCGTGGCAACCTCCTGCGCCGCGTGTAGGTGATCGAGAATGTTTTCTTCCGTGATGTAAGCATACAGGTTGTACCAGGAACACCATCCCGTGATCGGTGGAGCAGACAAACGCGGCG
>JAICRQ010000544.1 GCA_025966435.1 Anaerolineales bacterium
ATGACGCCCGAACCGCCGACATTGGTTTCCACCTTTACGCCTCTCCCTCCCACCGACACTCCGCTCCCAACTCTTGAATTCACCGCCACGACGCTCGCCTCGCCCACGGCTCCTGCTGCTTCCGCACGAACGCAATACACCCTCTATGCACTGCTCGATTACTCGGGTCATGAGCTGGGCGTGGACGAGACTATCCGCTACACGAACCAGACTGGGGTCGCCCTCGGCGAACTGGTGCTGGCAGTGCAGCCCAACCTGCGCGGCGGCTTTGCCTTGGAGAATATCCTGCGCGATGGCAGTCCACTGACCTATGATCTCAACGGGCAGCGGCTGACGGTCTATTTGCCTCAGGGACTCGCACCGGGCGCGCAGATCACGCTAACCATGCGGTTCCGTATTTCCATTCCTGCCAAGATCAAAGAGCATCCCTATGGCTACGATGTGGATCAGCTCAATCTGACCGATTGGTATCCGTTCGTGGTGCCTTATGTGATGGGGCAGGGTTGGGTGCTGCACGAGCCGGGTGGGATGGGCGAGCATCTCGCCTATGACGCTGCGGACTTCGAAGTGAACATCCGGACCACGCAGCCAGACGTTGTCCTTGCGACGAGTGGAGTGGCAGACCCCGAGCCCAACGGCGAATGGACGCGTTACCGCCTCTCCGGCGCGCGCTCATTTGCCGTCTCTGCCAGCGATCAGTTCCTCGTGTATGATGCCACGGCAGGCGCGGTGGCTGCGCAAATTCGCGCGTATTATTACCCCGGCTATGAGGCGGAGGGCGCAGCGATCCTGAATGCAGCAGTCCGCGCAGTAGGAATCTTCGAGGAAAAATTTGGTGCCTATCCCTATGGCAGCCTGAGCATCATTCAGGCAGACCTGAACGATGGGCAGGAATACGATGGGCTTGTATTTTTGGCGACTAAGTTCTATAACGAGTATGACGGCTCGGCGCGCAGTAACCTCGTGGCGATCGGCGTGCATGAGATCGCGCACCAGTGGTGGTTTGGACTGGTAGGCAGCGACCAGGCGATGGAACCCTGGCTCGACGAAGCCCTGTGCGTCTACAGCGAAGCGATCTTCTATAAATTCATCTACCCCAACTCGGCGGACTGGTGGTGGAACTTCCGTGTGAACTGGTTTGGCCCTTCGGGTTATGTGGATACGAACATCTATGAAAACCCAACCTTCCGTGCTTATGTCAACGCATCGTATCTCAACGGCGCGAACTTCCTCGAAGCCTTAAACTACCGCATGGGCGATGACGACTTCTTCCGCTTCCTGCAGGATTACTCTTCCCGCTATGGACGCGGCCGCGCCACCGCCTATGACTTCTTCGCCGTCGCACGCCAGAACACGACGGAAGATATATCGGATTTGATTAACGCCTATTTTAGAGGGAGTTATTAAAAATGCTCATGCCGCCGTCCCCGGCGGCTTATTAAATAGCACCAGCGCCGGGGACGGCGCTGGGAGCGTGGTGGTTAGTCAGTTTTATTTAGAATTAACTGCCGCCGTCTCTTTCCGATCAAACCTCACCATCGCGGTAAACGCAATCTTTTCCGAATTGATCGGGCGCAGGATCTCCCACTCGATATCGAGCATGGGCATCATCGCATCATTCAGCACACCCAGCCACAGTACGGGGAAATCATCGCTCGTATTTGTGGGGCGCAGGTTGATCTCGATCTTCTCCGGTTCATTGCCCCTTTCGGATACCGAGACTTCCGCGTAGGCAGGCTGGTTGAACGCATCGGCGAATTCGGACCCCTCCAGCCCGGCACGGGCATGGTTCGCGGCATGAATCGGTGCCCGTCGAAAGTCCCGGATGAGCAGTTTGGACTTCTTCGAGCCGATAAAATAGGCAACCTGGTCACCGCGATTCTTGGATGCCACGGGCGTGAGAGCGTTTTCACCCTGCAAATAGATTTGTACATTGCCTCTGTATAAGTAGTTTTCCTTGGACATGTGTTTTCTCCAGAATAAGGGGCAAGATTAAGTAAGGTATATGCAATGTAGAACACTTGTTCTACTCTGTCAAGAGTAAGATTAAAATTTACTCATGATTCTTTGTCTGTTACAATCGCAGGCGATTGGAATATCATTTCCCCATGGATTTGGAACATAGTACGATAAAAACGAATGGCATCCGCCTGCATGTGGTGCAAGCCGGACCGAAAAGCGGCGTGCCTGTTCTTCTGCTGCACGGCTTCCCGGAGAATTGGCGGTGTTGGATTCGACAGATCCCGGCTTTAACCGCGGCGGGTTGCCGCGTCATCGCGCCTGACCAGCGCGGCTATAACCTGAGCGAAAAACCAAAAGGCATAAAAGCATACTGCCTTGACACGTTGGTGGAAGATATTGCAGGTTTGATCAAAGCGCTGGAGTATGAAAAGGTCAATCTGGTGGGGCATGACTTTGGCGCACTGGTTGCCTGGATGCTGGCGATCAAATACCCGGAAAAGCTTCATCGGCTTGGAATTATCAATGTTCCACATCCGGTTGTCATGTGGCGTTTTCTTCGACGTGATTTTGAGCAAATGCGTCGCTCGCTGTATGCTTTATTCTTTCAGTTGCCGTGGCTACCGGAGACGATCCTCAGGGCAGGCAACTGGGCTGTTCTAGTCAATGGTATGCAGAGGAGTGGCAGGGACAATGCGTTCACGACTGAGGATATTGCGGCGTACAAAGACGCCTGGTCACAGCCCGGCGCAATGCCTGCCACGCTCAACGGGTACCGCGCCGCGGCGCGCGCCCAACC
>JAICRQ010000129.1 GCA_025966435.1 Anaerolineales bacterium
TAAGTGAGCGCACTTCTTCAAGAAACTCATCGTTAAGGAAATCCCCTTTCAACATAAGAGATTGGATCTGACCCTGCAGACGGCTCTTTTCATCCACAGTCAATTCTTTTGCCGTGGCAACAATGACAGGAATATTTGCGGTTTCAGGCTGACTTCGCAGAGAGTCCAGAACGGCAAACCCATCAACCTCCGGCATCATTAAGTCAAGGATGACCAAGTCAGGGCGCTCGCGACTAATGAGTTCGAGCGCCTCACGCCCATTTGTAGCTTCAAAGATCTCGAAATCTCCCTGAGATTGGAGGATGCGTCGGATAAGACGCCGTGCCTCCGAGGTGTCGTCCACAACGACGACCCGGGGGAATCGGTTTGGTGTCACATTATTAAGCGCGGAAAGCAAACCTTCCTGAGGGGTCGGAGAGGCCTCTTGTCGTTGTAAATCTACATCGCGCGTCCAACCTTCCCCAAACAGGAATTGTTCAGCCGGCAAGGTGTGCCCCGTGCAATTGACGACAACTGTGTCGGTGGGTTTGATGATACCTGCTCTCACAAGCTTAAATAGACCGGCAAATGCCACAGCTGCAGCAGGCTCGGCCGAGATCCCCTCCATTTTTGCAAGAACATGCATGGCGCGAAAGGCATCCTCATCACTCACGCTTTCAAATACACCATGCGTTTCATTGACCTGCTTGCGTAACATGACATAGGTTCTACCGGGATCTCCCGTCGCAAGCGTTTCAATACGTGTTTTGGGCGAGAGGACAGGTTCCGCTTTTTCGAGTCCCTTCTTCCAGCTTTCGACCATTGGCGCACAGCCGTCCGCCTGGATCGGCGCGATGGCTGGGATGCGGTCTATGATGCCGAGCTGCTGCAGTTCACGAAACCCTTTATATACACCCAGGGGCCCCATGCCGCCACTGATCGCTTGAATGTACCAGTCGGGTGTACGCCATTTTGGCGCCGTAGGATCGGAGTCGGGCAGATGACCCAGCTGCATAGTCAATTGTTCAGCAATCTCAAATGCAATTGTCTTCATTGCCTCGACCGCCGTGACAGTGCGCGCGCCCATATCCTGATACAAACCTCGCTGGCGTGCAAACTCTGCTGCAACTTGTTTTGCTTGGTCATACGAGCCCGTAATCTTGACAACCTGACTTCCGTACAAGGCGATTTCCCGCATCTTGACCCCCGGAACAAGGCTGGTGACAAATGCCCAAAGCTTGATTCCGGCTCGGGCAGCATATGCCGAGAGGGAAATGGCAACGTTCCCCGTCGATGCGGCGACCATCTCTGTCACGCCACCTTCCTTCAACGCGGCGATAGTAACTGCAGCCTGTCGGTCCTTGAAGGATGAGGTGGGTCCCTGCCGTTCGTCTTTTATGAAAAGGTTCGGCAAGCCCAGCATCATGCCTAAATTTGCTGCTTGTATAAGAGGAGTTCCGCCTTCTCCCAGCCTTAACGTGGGATTTGGATTGTGAATGGGGAGCAGTTCCTTATACCGCCACAAATCGAAAGGACGCTGGCTGATTTCTGATGGAAATGTCCTGGCAACTTCGGCCATGTCATATTCCGCTTCCCGCCACTGGCTGTTGCATTGCGGGCAATGCATGGAGCTGGGTATAAATGGTGCAGCATGGCCGCAGTCTAAACATCTAATTACAAAAGGCATATTAAGTTACTTCCTATAAGAGCGGGATGACTTTATGAGCCGAGCCGCTTTAATGCATTTTCGATGCTCTCGATCAATTGAGCTTCGCTAAACGAAGACTTGGTGATGATTCGATGACCGAAATCGTTGAGTTGTTGCTGTTGTTCTCCGGTCAAATCTCCACCACTTACAATAAGTACGGGAATATTCCGCAGGTGGGAATTTTCTCGTAATTTTTCGAGTATGGTGAATCCATCCATTTCAGGCATAAACAGATCCAAGATGATGGCGTGCGGTGTTTTTATAGTGATAGTTTCCCAACCTTTGCGGCCCCCTTCAGCAAGAATCGGTTTGTAACGGCCTTGTTGACTGAGGATTTTCTCAATGAGTCTCAAATCATTCTGATCATCGTCGATCACCAAGACTTCATGAATGGTGCCATCCCTGTTTAATCGATCCAGCGCGCTGACGAGGTCCTCTTCGAGAACTGGTTTGACCAGGTAGTCTGCTGCCCCTAGGGTGAATCCCTTATCAGCCTGTTCCATTATGGAACAGATAATAACCGGAATATCACGTGTGAGGGGATCTGACTTTAGATCATTGAGAACAGACCACCCATCCTTATTTGGCATCATAATATCCAGGGTAATCGCATACGGTTTGACATTTAATGCGTGCTCTTTGGCTTTTGAAGGGTCTGTGAGCGCCATAACGTAATACCCTTGCGGATTGAGATAACGTTCATAAAGTCCGATCACCTGTGGATCATCGTCGATCGCAAGAACGACCTTCATACCTCCAGGAATATCCTCCTGTGGCTGATTGTAGAGAGGCAGCGTGAACCAGAAGGTCGAGCCTTGCCCTACAATGCTGTGAACACCAATCCGCCCGCCATGTAGTTGGACAAGATTTGCACAAATGGACAGTCCCAACCCTGAACCGCCACTCTTACGTGTCGCGGAGCCATCGACTTGCGAGAACGCCTGGAACAATTTCTTTTGATCTTCTGTGGAAATGCCAGAGCCCGTATCAACCACATTGATCAACGCTTCCATTTTGCCGGTTGGACCCTTTTGAATACTGGTTTCCACGGTAATGGAGCCTTGATCCGTGAACTTGGATGCATTGGAGATCAAATTTAACAATACCTGACGAACGCGCATCGTATCACCGCGAACCGTAGGCATATTCGATGGGATGCGTTGGAGCAGTTGGATTGGTTTTTCCTTGACAAGTCCCTTCGCAGTGGACATAACGCTTGTTGCCATATCCGCAAGATGAACTTCTTCAAAGTTAAGCTCCATCTTGCCCGCTTCGATACGAGCCAGGTCGAGAATATCGTTGATGAGTCCCAGAAGGTGTTGACCGGAGTTGTAAATAGCAGTCAAATCCTGTTGTTGCATTTCGGTCACGGGGCCATCGATCCCTTTCAAGATTACTCGCGAGAAACCAATGATGGAATTCAATGGAGTCCGCAGTTCATGGCTCATATTGGCAAGGAACTGACTCTTGAGTTGATCCACCTCGCGTAGGTCTTTAATGAGTTGTTGGGAAAGCTCATAGGAGCGCGCATTGTCAATCGCGACAGCAACCTGATCTGCGAGTGACTGCAAAACGGAGAGATCATCCTGTGTAAAGGCATGAACCTGTGTTGATTGGATGTCAATTACACCCACTATACGTGAGCCGATCCGCAGTGGTATGGCAACTTCTGAACGCGTATCCAGCAAGTAAGGGTTGGGTATGTAAAGAGGCTCAAGGTCCGTATCATTGACAAGCATGGGCTCCATGTTTGCAGACACCTTGCCGACCACCGAATGCGACCCCACGACGATTGAATAGTTTTGTGCCTTCATCTTCTCGCCTGCTTCACCTGTGGCTTCCCGCAGGATGGCGTTAAACCCTGTCTCTTCAATGATGTAGATCGCAGCATAGTAGAAGCCAAATCTTTCACTGATCAGATTCACTGTGCGCGTGAAGATTGTATTGAGATCAAGGGTCGATGTGACAAGACGTCCGATTTCCGAAGAGGCCGCCAGATAATCGTTGCGCCTCCTAAGCGTTTCCTCCGACAATTTTCGTTCGGTAATGTCCTGATGCACAGCCAGGAAGCCAATTGTTTTTCCGCTTTCATCAAGAATAGGACTGTTTGTTCCGGCGATGGGCACGAGGCGTCCATCCCGGGTCTTATTGATGATTTCTTCTGAAACAGTACCACCGGCAAGAAGTGTTTCCCAGAAATGTTTGTATTGTTCATCGGGGACGAGTCCTGACTTAAGAATACGAGGGGTTTTCCCGATGGCTTCCTCATTCGTAAAGCCATACACGTTTTCAAAGGCAGGGTTTACATATTGGATTGTGCCTTCCACATCGGTAATAAAAACAGCATTATCAGAACGGTCGATACCAAGCTTGAACTTCTGAATCTCACGTTCCGCCAGGAAGCGTTCGATGGCTGAAGCCACTTGAATTGCGATGATCGATAGAATCTCCTTATGTTGTTCTGTAAGGCGAACCTTTAGGTCATACGTCTGAATAGCAATCACGCCGGAAACAACTTGTTTTGAGCGGAGCGGAATGCCAAGCCAATCCACTGACTGTACACCATCATCGACGACTTCACCAGCCGCTTGAAGGTCCGCGAAGATTTCGGGGGTGGTGCGTAATGGCCTTCCAGTGCGGATTACGTAGCTTGTCAGTCCCCTGCCCAGCCTGCGGGGAGACCAGTCCTCATCAATTTCATCGACATGATAGGGAAACGTGATTAAGTGAGCGCCTGGATCATACTGTGCAATATAGAAGTTGTTTACCGGTAGAAGCGGCTTTACGGCCTCATGAATGGACTTAAGGAGTTCATCCATGGTTTTGGAGGAAAGTACACTTTCTGAGATCTGCGTGATGGCAATTTGTGTCAATTCATTGATCTTGCGGTCTGTGATATCGCGAGCCACCCAGAATACCTGGTCATCACTAAGTTTTGAAATGTTTGCATCAAACCACAAGTTGTTGCCGGCAATTGTAAGGGGATATTCGATCCGGATTGTCTTATTGCTGCGAAGTGCCTCGTGAATTGTGTTCATGAACTGATCATGCAAATCCGGTGGCAAAATCTCTTTAATATACTTGCCTACCATTTCATCAGGGGGGCGGATTAGCAAAGACGGATTCGTTGGGGCAATTCGCACATAGCGACCATCTTTGTCATATACGATAATGACATCATTCATGGACGCAAAAAGTGCGCGCAGCTCCGACTCGGATTTTTGCGTATTCTGGAACAAGCTGGCGTTTTGGATTGCAATCGCCGCCTGTCTTGCCAAACTGGACAAAAAGTCCAACTCAGGATGTGTAAACTCTTTCCCCTGGCCAGCACGCCAAACAGCCAAAAGTCCCGTGACGCGTTCGCCCGAAAGAACGGGCACACCCATCAGATGATCGTGCGGCCGTTCCTCGGTTCCTTTGACGACGAGTGCACCAGCCTCGCTTGAGGCGTCATTCACGATCTGACCCGATCTCTGCAAAACGATTTTGCCTAAGATACCTTCGCCGGTATTGATTAGATCATTCTTGATTTCTTCGGCTTCTGCACCGACAACTGCAATCGCGCGCCAGGCTATGCCTTCTTTTTCTGGTAGGTAAACAGCACTGCTCTCAGCCTGGAATAGATCCCGGGCATATACTGCAATCTTTGCCAGGACAGTTTCCACATCTAGTGTGGTGGAAATCTCGCGCCCCACTTCTGCGAGTGCAGCAGTTTCCTGTGCGCGCTGCCGAGCCTCCTCGAATAGCCGTGCATTTTCGATAGCGATGGCTGCCTGGCTGGCGATGGTCGCTAAAATATCGCGGTCATGGGCATCATAAAGATCTGGTGTTTGAACGCTCTGAACAGAGATCAGGCCCAATACCCGGCTGCCAATCAGAAGCGGGACGCCCAGCCAAGATTGGGAAGGTGTTTCATCCTCAGCAAGAGCAATAAATTCAATCCCGAGCCGCTTCATGTGTCCCAATACATCATTCGAGGCAAATACCGTTTTCTTATGGCGAATGATGTAATCGGAAAAGCCACCATTGCCCAGTTTGCTAGGGGCAAGCTGAATCCGGCGCCCTTCTTCAAAAGCAAGTGGATAACTTTTTTCCTCATTTTTCTCATCATAGAGAGCAAGGAAAAAATTACTTGTATCCATCAAGCGGCCTGTATGTCGATAAACCACTTCCGCAATAGCAACCGTATCGAGCTTGGTCGATAATTCGCGCCCCATTTCATTCAATACGCTGAGTTCCTCTGCGCGAGCCTGTGTCTCCTGAAATAGTCGTGCATTTTCCAGCGCCAACGACAATTGATCGGCTACCTGCTTTACCAGCAATTGTTCATCCTGGCTCCAGGCACGCTCTTTTGTCTCATCGACCACCTGCAACGTAGCCCAAGAGTTCTGCCCAGCCTGGAATGCCAGGGATAGAGCAGAGGAAGATGGGGAAACGGCATTCGCCATTTCCATTGTCCGCCGTTCCTTTGGCAATGGCTTCGATTCCCCGGGTTGAAGATGCTGCTCGTCCGAGGCAGATTTCGCAGGCGCGGGCTTAAATTCCGCGGGGGCCGGCTCGGGTTTTACATCTTCGAATAGATTCTTAAGCCGCTTGTCGATTGGCTTCTTCTTTGGCATATTCAATCAACTCCTGGGCAAGGACACGGTATTGCTGTGAGCCGCGGCTGGTTGGCTTGTACTGCGTAATCGGTACACCAGCAATCGGACTTTCACGGAGCTTGGTATCGATTTCGATCACGGTCGTGAAAACACCCTGTCCAAACGTGGCCTGTAATTGTTCAAAAATATTGCGGTGCGTGCGGTTTCGTCGATCAAGCAATGTAACCAAGATCCGATAGGCGAGATTCGGATTACTTTCCTGCCGGATACGGCGAATTGTTCCCATCATGTTCCTCAGTGCATAGGCGGAGAAGTATTCGGCTTGTGTGGGAATGATGAGGAGATCAGCTGCCGAAAGCGCGTTGAGGGTGATTGCGCCTAGAGCGGGAGGGCAGTCAAGCAAGATATAGTTGTAGGGAAGAGTAGCAGCCTGAAGTGCATTATGAAGCGTAGACACATAATGGCTTCGCATGGGTAGGAATTGCTCGGCATTTTCAATCCTTGCATTACAAGGAACGAGGTCGAGGTTGTTTACCTCCGTCCGGCGAATGGTGCTCTTGATGGCAACATTGTCGATCAACACGCTGGCAGAGGTTAATTCCACCTCTCCTGTTTCAAGCCCCAGGGCAAGGCTGAGGTTTGCCTGCGGATCGAGATCGATAAGCAGCACTCGATGATTCAGTTCCGCCAAGGCAGCTCCCAGGGACAATGTAGAGGTTGTTTTTGCAACCCCGCCTTTTTCATTTGACATCGCAATCACAAATGCCATAGTTCCTCTCGATCTGTTCATGATGGTGATTCGTTACCTTTAACTGCCTGAGGAATGATCTCAACGCGACTGGCGCCCAAGGTTTTGCGCAACTCTTCCATAGCGGTATTGATTATGGTTTGGGGGTCGTTCACGCTTCTTATCTTGCCGGTGATGTCCGAAACCAGTCGTTCCCGCTCCGCGCGCCGGGTTGTTTCCTCGAATAATCGGGCATTTTCAGCAGAAAGGGCTACACGTTCTGCCACCGCTTTAACGAGGTTGATCTGGTCCTGATTCAGTTTATCTGTAGATGGCGATTGGACGATTAAGGTGCCAATAGTCTCACCACGCAACTCTATAGGGACCACGACTTGGTTTAACTCTACCTGATTATCCCCAGATCTTCTCGGTCCTCGTTCTGATAGATCGACTGGTTCATTTAGGGGCGCCGATCCCGCAACATTGTAGCGATATCCCAACAGCTTATGTTCCACGGGTACACGTCCCCATGCCTCTCGAGTGAACTGCCGGCTAACTGCTTGTGCTTCCGCCAGAGCATTACGGGTTTCATCAAAAAGTCGAGCGTTCTCGATCGCCAGGCTTACCTGATCGGCCAGGAGCGTGAGCATCTGAATATCTTCTTCAGTAAACGCCCCACTTTCCGTGCTTTGCACATCCAGGGCACCCATAATGGAGTTTCCCACTTTGAGCGGCAAAGCCATCTCTGAATGAGTGTCTGGCAGTTCAGGGTTATCAAAGAATACAGCATCCTTACCCACATCCATTGCGATGCGGGGCTCACCAGCAGCGGTGACGTAGCCTACAATCCCTTCCTGTCCCACGCGCAAGCGATGTTTGCGTTCCATCATTTTTTTACCCCCCTCACTGTTTGTAGCACTCAATACCGCAGATTCATTGGCTTCATCCAATAGGAACAGACCTACGTGATAGAAACCAAAATTGTCACTGATGACAGCGGCAATGCGCGGCAGAAGCTCCTGCAAATCGCGTACCGACGCGATCGTACGGGCGACCTGTGCAAGCGCTTCGAATTGTGCTGCCCTGTGTCGGATTTGTTGATTTGCAGCCTCCAATTCGCTGCCAAGCTCCTGCAGCGCGGCAGTCTTCTCTTCGAGGCGCTGTTCAATCAATGTTTTTGAGTCTACTAGCTCAAAGTTGGCTTTGGTCTGTGCCAATTCTTTTGATTCCACTTGCGCAAGCGCGCCTTTCATTCGCCTGATGAGCAATAGAGTAATCACTTCCAGAACACTCGTTATTGCAAGGAGGGAAATCATAATTGGACGAACACGCAATTCTGACCAAGTGGTGACAACCACGATAGATAGTAAAGTTACGACAAAAGTGAAGATCAATAAATTACGCGTAAGGCGGATGTAACCCTGACCCTTGTTTTCTGATGGTGTGGA
>JAICRQ010000398.1 GCA_025966435.1 Anaerolineales bacterium
ATAAAACAAAATGTCGCGGAGATCATTATCGCCAAGCACCGTAATGGACCGGTGGGAAGCGTGGAGCTGGTCTTCCGTAGCGAGCTGGCAAAGTTTGAGAACGCCGCGACGCGAATCTTTAGACCAAATGAATAACCCTTACCCTGACTCTCTTCCATGTTGGGAGAGGAAACAATATGAAACCATTTAAAGGCTTTACCGATTCAGAATCATTCACCCAGCTGCCTGATACGTTCTTTCACCACCTACTGAATCAAATTGATAACACAGAGGAGCTGAAAGTTACTTTATACTTCCTGTGGCGCGTGGAACATATGGATGGTCCCTTTCACGCGCTCCGGGAAGAAGATTTCCATGTGAAAGAGCTGGGACTGTCTGCGGATGAGGTACGCGCAGGGCTAGAGAAAGCTCTCCAGCGTGGAACCATGTTGAAGGCAGAGAAAGCTCGCGTTGAGCCTGGTCGAAACGGCGCGCAAGTTTACTTTCTGCTAAACTCTCCACGGGGAAGAGCGGTTGTCCAATCCATTGAAAATGGAACATGGAATCCCGAAAGTGCCGGCTCTACCGTGCCGTTCGAACGCCCCAATATATTCAGGCTGTATGAGGAAAATATCGGTCCGCTCACGCCGTTGATCGCGGACGCGTTGAAGGATGCAGAAGAAACATATTCAGCAGAATGGGTCGCCGAAACCATCGACCTGGCTGTACGCAACAACAAGCGCAGCTGGCGCTATTGCGAAGCCATTCTGAAACGTTGGAAGGAAGAAGGACGTGGCGAAAAGCAAGATCGACGAGACGCTGAGAAAGATCGCGACAAGTACATCAAGGGCGAATACGCCGACTACATCGAGCACTAGCCTCGGGGATCCAAATTGCCCTCACTGTAGCGGGGTGGGATATTTACGCTCGGATGTGCCGGTGGGTCATCCCAATTTCGGGCGGCTTGAAATTTGCGTATGCAGGCAGCGCGACGTCAGCCAGCAGGTGCGCGAACATTTATACTCATTGAGTCATCTCGATGAGTTGAAGGAGTTAACGTTCGAGTCCTTTCGCCCGCGCGGGCAGATTGGCATCGGCGAAAAGCAAGCGCATTCCCTGGAGATGGCATTCAACCAGGCAAACCATTACGCGAGAAGTTTGAATGGCTGGCTTTTGCTGCAGGGCGGCTATGGGTGCGGGAAGACTCACCTCGCCGCAGCGATCGCGAACTTTGCGGTGGGAATGGGTGTGCCTACCCTGTTCTTAACCGTTCCCGACCTGCTCGATATGTTACGGTTTTCGTACGATAGCAACGATACAACGTTTGAAAGCCGGTTCAACGAGATTCGCAATGCATCCCTTCTAATTCTGGATGATTTTGGGACACAGAATGCCACGGGCTGGGCGCAGGAAAAATTGTTTCAGGTGGTCAATTACCGTTACATCAACAAACTTCCTCTGGTCATTACGACGAATCTCAGCCTCGATGATATCGAGGCGCGCTTCCGCTCGCGGCTCTCGGACCGCGAGCTTGTGACGGACGTCCGCATCAATGCACCAGATTATCGCCGCCCGTTGGACGATACCGGCCACTCGGAACTGTCCTCACTTACCATGATGGGAAACAAAACCTTTGGCTCCCTCGAAGACCGCACGGGGGAAGGTCTGCCGCCAGACGGGTTGAAGTCGTTACAAAAGTCCTTGAAAGCCGCACATGCCTACGCAGAAAGACCAAAAGGCTGGCTGGTGTTTATGGGAGGCTACGGCTCCGGCAAGACACATCTCGCCGCCGCAATTGCCAACTACCGCGCCAAGCTGGGCGACCCGCCGCTCTTTGTGATGGTTCCTGACCTGCTCGATCACTTGCGCGCGACCTTCAGCCCCAATAGCAATGTAGCATTCGACCGCCGCTTCGACGAGATCCGTATGGCTCCTCTGCTCGTACTCGATGACCTGGGCACGCAATCGATGACGCCGTGGGTGAAAGAAAAGCTCTATCAGCTTTTCAATTATCGTTACAACGCGGAGTTGCCCACGGTCATTACCACTTCCGATTCGCTTGATGAAATGGATCCTAGAATCCGCTCGCGCTTATTGGATGGAAAGCTGTGTACGATTTATGTCATCAATGTCCCCAGCTATCATGGAAGTAAAGGCAAGAAACCAAAAAGATAAATTAAAATAAAAACTGGCTTCGAGATAAAACTCTCGAAGCCAGTTTTTTATCTCAGTTCTCAGCAAACACTTCCCTAAAGGCTTCTACCACTTGCTGCTTCACGCGCTCCATCGATGGTGGCTCAGGGAACAGGTCTGCCAGCGAGACCACAGGTTCATCCTGTAATCCGCAGGCGATGATTCCCTCCCAGTAGTCCATATCGGGGTTTACATTCAGTGCGAAGCCATGCCGCGAGACGCCGCGTGAATCCACCTTGACGCCGATTGCTGCGATCTTGGCGGGCTTTTTGCGGTCTTCCGGCTTACAGCGCGAGCAGCGCGAATGCACATCCGCCTGGACCCACACCCCGGTCAACCCGGAACGCTGTCCCGCCGCGAGCCCCAGACGCGCCAGCGCGACGATCAATATTCGCTCCAATTTACGTACATAACCGACATAATCAGCCTGGGGAATCTTGTTTTCTGCATTGACCTGTCCCAGCGGCAATAAAGGATAGCCGACCAACTGCCCCGGACCATGATAGGTGACGTCGCCTCCCCGGTCCACCCAGTGGATGGCAATGCCTTTCTCCCGCAGTTGTGATTCGCCCCACAACAAATTCTCCTGCTTTCCGCGCCGCCCAAAAGTGTACACATGCGGATGTTCGAGCAGCACCAGGGTAGGCGGGCGTTTCCCCTCAGCAATCTCCCGCGCATATTCCTCCTGCAACTTCCAGACGCGTTCATATTCGATCAACCCCAAATCGAGAACTTCAAACTCCATTACTTGTTTGTTTCCAGCCACTTGGCGTGATTTACGAGCCCATCATACGCGGCATATTGGTAAGAATCAGAAAGAGTAGGATAGTTGTATACCGCCTCAATAAACTCATCGATGGGTTCACCGTTCAGCATGACATGGGAGGCAATATGAATTAACTCAGAAGCCTGTTCCCCGATGATATGCGCGCCAAGGAGCTTTTTATCGGCGGGCGAAAAGACCAGTTTGATCATCCCGCTGTAATCGCCAATGATTTGCCCGCGCGCGTTTTCTTCATAGTAAGCACGCCCGATCAGATAGGGGATATTCTTTTCCTTGCATTCATCTTCCGTGAGTCCGACCGCTGAAATCTCAGGAATTGCATACACCGCCAGCGGCAAAAACGGAGCCAGCTTTTCTTTGTACTTAAGATCGAATGCGTGAACAACGGCCGCACGCGCCTGCTCCATCGAGGTGGATGCAAGAGCCGGGAAGCCGATCACATCGCCCACGGCATAAATATTGGGGATGTTCGTATGATAATTTTCATCGACCAGGATCAAGCCGCGGTTACCCAACTTCACCCCCACCTGTCCCAACCCCAGCACTTGCACGTTACTCTGCCTTCCTGCCGCGATCAGCGCAACGTCAAAGTCCTTCTTGCCGCCCTTTTCCAGGGTCAGGTGAACATGGTCTTTACGCGCTTCAATGGCGGACATGCGGTCATCGAAGATGAATTTGATTCCCAGTTTCAGCAGTTGATCCATCAGACGCTGGCCGATTTCCGAATCGACAAAGGAAATGATGCGTCCCTTCGGCTCGATCAACGTCACACGTACCCCGAGCGCGGTGAAAATCGAGGCGTATTCGGTGCCGATCACCCCTCCGCCGACCACGACCATCGTTTTCGGGATGTGCTTCATTTCAAGAATCGTATCGGAGTCGAAGATCAACTTCCCATCGAAGGGTATCTCCGGTGGATG
>JAICRQ010000446.1 GCA_025966435.1 Anaerolineales bacterium
AACGGGCATTGACTTCCGCTTCCGGGGCCTCCCCCAGTTGAATCTCTTCTGTTGTGAAATCCGCGCTCAGGTTGATCTCGGGCTTGCGAAACTCCGCTACCTGGAACGAAAGGTAAAATTCGAGAGGCGCATTCTCGAAAACGTAATATCCGGGAACGGACTCTTCGGACAGTGTAAATTCCCCGTTGAACGTGCCATACGGAGAAAGCGGCATATCGTAGCTGGCAAGCTGGACTCCGTTGGCGTCGCGCAAGGTAAACGGAACCGTACTGATCTGCGGCAGTTCGTAGCGTCCATTGAATGCCTGGCGCACCACGCCGCGGAAATAGACCTTTTGCCCGGGCCGGTAGATCGGGCGATCTGTGTACATGTAAATTTTCGTGTGCGGCTTCTGCACGCGCTGTGTATACCCAAAGTTCCAGGCGCTCAGCCCCCAGCTCCACGTGTTTACCGACAGCGCGAAATTCTCGCTGCCCGGCGCGCCCAGCATTGCATATGCCAACCCTTCGTATTCAGAGATGGTGCCTTTCCATAGTCCATCCTCATCCGTGGTGCCGGAACCGATGGTGTTTCCCGCATCATCATAGATTGTAACGGGCGCGTTTGCCACCGGCGTCTGCGAAGGCAAATCCACCGCCCAGACGAGCGCTTCCGTCGCGCCGAGCTTGAACGTCAGGTTCACCTGACTCGAGGCAAGCAGATATACATTCTTAGTTTCGACCTGCGGCGATGCCACCTGAGCATAATACAAACCCGGCAGCAACTGTGTATTCGGCTGGGTCAGACCGATCTGTACATCATTGGTACGGCCGGGCGCCAGCTCAAAGGTTTGGGAAAGTGCAGTGGGACTGTTCGGAATGTATGCCTGCTGGTTATCGTAGGAATTCTGCAGTGAGAAGAACTCCGGCAGCGTTAACGGCGCGACAGTTGTGTTCACGCTCTGGATATTGACCGCGTCTGCATAAAGCACCGATTCATCCGGGCGCACAAACGCCATCGGCCAGCCAAACAATGGGATGTTCAACATCGATGGCAGGGGCGGCGTGTGAGTCTCGACGATGAACGCGTCACCTAAAGACTGCCCCCAGCGGTCGCGGATGCGCGCCGATAACTCAAACGTATAGGTCGTGTCCGGGCTATAGTCTCCGTAAACGTAGAGTTCCAGACCGTTTTCAGACACCTGTGTTTGCAGGTTATCCAACTCTGGGAAGACGCTTACCAGATTGTTGTAATTGGCGCTTGCAAGCGGTGAATTAAACGTAAATGTTGTCGTGCCAAAATCTGTCCTGGTATTGCTCACAACAAAGTGATCGTAAGTGGTGTACACGGCTCCGTAATCCGCGCCGAGAACCATCCCTCCCTGCGAGGTTGCGGCTGCATCCACGTTTACGGTATAACCAATGTTGCGCCCCAACAGATCATCCGGAACAAAGGTCATTTCTGTTTCCGCTTCATTCCACGAGAACTCTCCGAGCAGTGCTCCTTCGGTGCCACTGAATGAAAAGTTCGATTCCACACTTTCGGTATTCATTGGCTGGTTGAACGTCAGTTTGATCTCAGGGTCGAGCGGGAGCAATTCCATGACGGAGGGCTCCAGGCTGACTACATTCGGACGAGAGGTTGTGAACGTCCATACGATTCGCTCGGTCCCCGACCAGCCGACACCGGAAGCCGTTTTCAGATTCATATCCAAACTGACGTTGTATTGCGTTCCCCCTGCCATCGCCGGTTCTGGATAAAAGATATACGTGCTGGTGTTGATCCACTCTCCGCGACCCTGCACGGGCGGCTGAATCTCAAACGCGGGAGGCTGCGAGGCGGGATCGCTCCCCAGAGCAACTACGGGTTGATTGAAGGACGCCACGATCGCGGCATCGACGTTCACATCTTCGGCGCCGGGTTGCGGCAGCAGATTCGTGGCGCGCAGATAGTCCGCGACAGTGAAGGAAAGACCAATCGACTCTGTCAATCCAAATCCGCTCGCTGATTGGAGGGAATTTGCAATGCTGAATGTTAAAGGTGTATTCACCGGGTACGGCTGTGTGGGAGTAAATTTCAACGTGGCGTCATCGGTCCAGGCAAAGGACCCGGCGGGCAAGCCCATCAGTGCGGCTTCCGCGGAAGCCTTGTTCACCGGTTGGTTGAAATAAAACGTGATGGGGGATTGATGACCGATCACGCTTCCGAGCGGCGGGTCGGTCTCGACCAGCCCTGGCGGAAGGGATTGTGCGAAGGCTGTTGGGGTTGGGATCGCAGGCGTGGATGTATTACTGACCGTGACGATCGGCGCCCCGCCGCAGGAGGTGAGAAGCAAAGCAATCAGCAGAAGGAGATTCAGAGTGGGAGCGACGCGGCGTTTCGTCATACTTCCTCAGTGGAAAATGGAGTCATTTGCTCTTGTAAACCGTCGATGCGAATTCATTATACACGCGAGTGAATTGAAAAGGACACGGCGTCTGCCGTGTCCTTCCATACTTCGCTCAGGTTACTCTGCGGGAACCAGCGCGGTCACCGCATCGGCGATCTCCTGGTACGATGGCACCTGCCTTGGCTGCCCCACTCGCTGACCGTTGACAAACACGGTGGGTGTACCGCTCACTCCCATTTGCTGCCCTAACTCGAAATCCGCCTGAATCTCTTCTTCATATTGATTGGCGCTGAAACAGCTGTTGAAGGCATCCATGTCGAGCGCAAGGCTCTCTGCCATTGCCTGCAGGCGCCGGTTGCTGAATGCGCCCTGGTTTTCGCCGTTCCAGTTTGCAAAGAGAATGCTGTGCATCTCCCAGAATTTGTCTTGTTCGTTGGCGCACATCGAGGCATTCGCCGCCTGATCTGATTCGCCAATAGCCCCCACACCATCCCCATCTAGGAACGGATAGTGGTGAAACTCATAGCGCGCTTGTCCGGTGGCAACCAGGTTTTCGATAATAAGAGGTTCCGTGCTCTCCGTGAACCTTTGACAAGCCGGACACTGAAAATCCTCAAATATCTGGATGACCACCGGTGCATTCTCGTCACCCAGACTCAATCCATCCGCATTTGGCAGTGTCGCAGGGGTCACTGTAATGATTTCACCGACCGGTCTTAACTGCGGCCAGATCACAGCGAACACTAAAAGAGCAGCCACGAGCGTGATCACTCCAATGATGATCAAGCGCTGGCGCCGCTGCTGGCGCTGCATTTTCTCGCGGCGTTCCTGACGTTTACTTACCTTTTCCCGACTCATAACTGTTCCTTGTAGTAGTAGAGATTTAATAAGGGCGCGCTTTCGCTCGCGTCCCTATTCGTTTACTCCGACACAACTCCAACCTCGCTCAGAATCGCCTCGAGCTTTTGCTGGAAGGCGCTAAAAGGTTGCGCACCATCGATTCGATCGGTCTTGGTTTCGCCGTTGACTGTGTAGGTAATAATGAAACCCGGCGTGCCGGTGACGTTGGCAGCCTGCCCGTCTTCCGCGTCCTGCTGGATACGGTCGAGATACTTGCCGCTGTCATAGCAACTATTGAAT
>JAICRQ010000114.1 GCA_025966435.1 Anaerolineales bacterium
CAACAAGAGCTGGAATGAGCTCGAAGGCACAAAGATCGTTTGATATTTACGCGGCAGATCCAGTTTATCCATCTCCTGCTGGTAGACCGTGGGACTCAAGTTTATTTTTTCCGCTTTTTGTTTCAATAACGCTAACATGTCAGGCGAGTTGTCCACGCCGTCAATGTCAATGCCCTGCTGCATGAAATCCAGCAGGATGCGCCCGGTCCCGCAGCCGACATCCAGCACGGGTCCACCATATTTCTTGACGACATCCAAATAAAAGAAACGATCATCCCATGTGGATGTATCGCCGCGGAACAAGTCCCAGAATTCCGCCATCATGCCGTAGTATTCGTAAGTAGGATTGGTTGACATAAAGAGTTCCTAAAGAGAAAGTAAATGGAGGGTGAGGAAAGTTGAAAGAGGAAAGACGTGTTAAGGGAAAGGTACTTCTGAGTCTAACGAGAGAATTGATGATTGTAGGTTGTATTCTGCCTGTTCTTCGCGAAGGGCATTTTTCCTTTGATGAGAAATCATTGGTGCTAACATACTCACAACACGCGTAATCAACTCCATTCGGTGCTTGATAACTTCAACAGGCAAAACGTGACGCGACTTGTAATACCAGTCTCGGCTTTCTCGCGCCGACCCTAACGAGAATTCGAAAAAGCGAGCGCGATCAAGACCTTTACTTCGGGAATAGCCCTCCGTCAGATTTGCACTAATTGAACCAAGTGAACGATGTAGCTGGTCAGCCACGCCCCACATCAAGTTGTTCTTCGATAAAGCGATAACATCATTCCATCCAATATCATCGGCAAACAGGGCAAGCCTATAGACTTCAAGTTTCCAAATCGGATCGTTAGTAATTTCAGACGGAACAGTACTGAGCCACTCACTATATTTCATAATCGAACAGCCCTCTTTCGTCTATCCTCTTTCTTTTTACATCCTAAACACTCCAAATTCACTCTCTACCACCGGCGAATTCAATATAACTGATAATGCTAGTCCCAGCACCTGCCTCGTATCCACTGGATCAATGACGCCATCATCCCACAACCTTGCTGTCGAATAGTATGGATTCCCCTCATGTTCATACTTCTCCAAAATAGGACGTTTGAACTCATCGGCGTCTTCCTGTGTCATGGCAGGCTTACCTTCCCGTGCAAGCTGGTCCTGTTTGATGGTGAGGAGCACGTTCGCAGCCTGTTCCCCTCCCATGACCGAGATGCGGGCGTTGGGCCACATCCACAGGAAGCGTGAGCCGTAGGCACGTCCGCTCATGGCGTAATTGCCTGCGCCGAACGAGCCGCCGATGACTACGGTCAGTTTAGGAACGCGGGTGGTTGCCACAGCATGGACCATCTTGGCGCCATCCTTGGCGATGCCGCCCGCCTCGTAATCACGCCCTACCATGAAGCCGGTGATGTTTTGCAGGAACACAAGCGGAATTCCTCGCTGGTCACATAGCTCAATGAAGTGCGTCGCTTTGAGCGCGGACTCGCTGAACAAGACTCCATTGTTTGCGATGATTCCCACCGGGTATCCATGAATGCGCGCGAACCCCGTTACTATTGTCGTGCCGTAGCGCGCTTTAAACTCGCGGAATTTACTGCCATCCACAAGGCGAGCGATGATTTCATGCACATCATAAGTCTCGCGGAAGGAGCTTGGCAAAATGCCGTAGATTTCTTCGGAGGGGTAGAGAGGTTCTTCGGGCGGGAAAGAGGAAAGACGAAAGAGCCAGTTCTTTCCTCTTTCCTCTTTCGTTAAGGTCTCCACAATTTCGCGCAAAATCTCAATCGCATGACTGTCATCTTCCGCAAAGTGATCTGCAACCCCCGAGAGCCGCGTGTGGACGTCCGCGCCGCCGAGTTCCTCGGCGGTGACATCCTCTCCCGTCGCGGCTTTGACGAGCGGAGGTCCCCCGAGGAAGATCGTACCTGTACCTTTGACAATGACCGCCTCATCGCTCATCGCAGGGACATACGCGCCACCCGCCGTGCACGAGCCCATCACTGCCGCGATCTGTGGGATTTTCTTCGCAGACATACGCGCCTGGTTGTAAAAGATACGACCGAAGTGATTTACATCCGGAAAGACTTCGTCCTGCAGAGGCAAAAACGCCCCGCCCGAATCGACAAGATACAGGCAGGGCAGATAGTTCTCTTCGGCAATTTGCTGGGCGCGTAGATGCTTCTTGACCGTCATCGGGAAATACGACCCGCCTTTGACTGTGGCATCATTAGCGACGATCATCACCTTGCGGTTACTGACGCGCCCAATGCCTGTGACAATCCCCGCGCCGGGACCTTCGTTATCGTATAAGTCTGTGGCAGCCAGGGCGGAGAGTTCGAGAAAAGGCGAACCAGGGTCGAGCAGGGGATCAATCCGTTCCCGGACGAAGAGCTTGCCCTGCTCTTCCTGTCGCTTGCGATATTTTTCTCCGCCACCCTCGCGGACGCGTGCGAGGCGTTCTTTCAGTCCGTTGGCTAGGTTTTTGTGATGTTCGGTGTTTTGTTGGAATTCCGGGGAGGAGGTGTCGATTGAGGAAGAAAGAATTTCCATGTGGCGAGTTTAGCATATTTACCCCCTCCGCCGCTAGCGCGGCACCTCCCCCAAATCCGACCAAGCTATTTTCATAACAATAAAAGGCAAACTGTCGGATTTGGGGGACTGCGAAGCGTGCCCGAAGGGCAAAGGGTGGGAGTCATTTCAATTGTTCCAACAATCTCTCTGCCTCATGATACGCCACCTGACATAAGTAGAAGCAAGTCCTGTGTTAGGATTGCGGCAATGAGTTTCAATTTTTCACACATCACCGACGACTTGTTCATTGGCACTACGCCTCTGGCAAGTGATTATGACGGTCTGCGCGAACTGGGGATCCGGCTCATCATCAACATGCGCTTTACCCGCAGTCCATTTCCCGATCCGCATCACACGCCAATCCAACTTCTCTGGCTGCGCACGATTGACAGCCCTTTCTTTCCTCTTTCAATCCCCAAGCTAATGCTCGGGGCGCGGGCGGCGCTCGAGACGATTAACAAGGGCGGCAAGGTGTATGTCCATTGCGCGTATGGACGTCACCGCGGACCGGCGATGGGTTCGTGTGTGCTGATCGCGCAGGGATATGAACCCGGCGCTGCGATGAGCTTGGTGGCAGATCGCAGGGCAGTCGCGGACCCGTATACGTATTACATCCGTTCGCGTATTTTAAAGTTTGCGCAGGAGTGGGATAGGGAAACGAATCTACCGCAGAGTCGCGGAGTGCGCAGAGAGTTCTAAAGGTTTTTTCGTTTCGCCTGCTGGCGGGACAGTGCAACTGCCCCTATATCAAGATTATCTAATTTGGGCTTCTGCCCCGTGATGTGACAGCTTCAAGTGGAAGGTACGTGCTGAATGCCCCGCTCCCTCGAAGGCACGAGTCATTGCTTCGCCGATGGCTTCCTCGCGTTTTGCGGAGAAGGCAATGATACTGGGACCTGCCCCCGATATCGCCGCAGCCGATGCGCCGGACTCTTTTGCCGCGTCCATGGCTTCGCGCCCGCCGGGAATTAACCACAGGCGATAGGGTTGGTGCAGGGTATCGGTCATGGCTTTGCTGAGCAGCTCCAAGTTCCCTGTGCGAAACGCTTCCGTCACCAACACACTCCTGCTGATATTATGTACTGCATCTTTCAGGGTTACCTGCTCGGGTAATGCGGCACGGGCTTGCTGGGTGGAGAGATGGAAATCCGGAAGGACAACTGTGATGTGGATGGGAGCGTCGTGATTGTCTTCCAGATGGATCCTGTGAGCCAGAACCTTGCCATCCTGCACCATCGACGCGACCAGCCCTCCCAATAGCGCGGGCGCGACATTATCAGGATGCCCCTCCAATTCAGTTGCAAGATCTAAGATTTCTGTTTTGGAGAGCGGCTTCCCCAGCAGGGCATTTGCACCGAGCAGACCCGTCAGTTTGGCGGCGGCAGAGGAGCCCAAGCCAGATGACAACGGGATGCGATTGACACAATCGACATGGAACGGGGGGAGTCGTTTGCCAACTAATTCTGCCAGGCGTTGTGCGGAACGGATAATCAAATTGTTTTCCCCGGCAGAAATCCTCTCCCGCCCCTCCCCATGGACCTGCACTGAGTATTCAATCGCAAGCGTGAAAATGGTCTCGTTCCAGAGGTCCAGAGCAAGCCCTAATGAATCGAACCCGGGTCCGAGGTTGGCAGATGTGGCGGGAATTCTGATCGTGATGTGCATCTGAAATCTTAAACACAAAGAGCACAAAGGTCACCAAGGTTGGACGAATAACCAGCGAAAAGCCTTTCCATAGATTTTCCTTTGTGGTTAAAAGGTTTTATCCTAAGATAACTTCCTCAAGCGCGTCCAATCTTGGCGGGACGATCAACGGTTTTTGCATATCGTGTGTGATGATCTCCGGGTCTTTCAACCCGTGACCTGTGCAGATCGCGACCACGCGTTTGCCTTTTACATTCAACGTTCCATGCTCGATTTCCACTGCCAATCCGGCGAGCCCGGCTGCTGAGGCGGGTTCCACCCAAATCCCTTCGAGCACCGCCAGAGCCTTTTGCATGGTCAGAATCTCTTCATCCGTCGCGGCGATGATACGTCCATTCGACGCTTCTGCGGCTTGCAGGGCTTGCTCTCCACGGGCGGGCTTGCCGATGCGAATTGCTGTTGCGACCGTTTCCGGATATTCAACAGGATGCCCTGCCACCAATGGCGCTGCTCCCGCTGCCTGGACTCCCAAAACTTGCGGCAACCCGGTGGCTTTCATCTCGTCATATTGTTTGAAGCCTGCCCAGTAGGATGTGATATTACCCGCATTTCCCACCGGCAAACATAACCAATCCGGTGCAGAATCGAGCCGATCACAAATCTCGAACGCGGCAGTTTTCTGCCCCTCAATGCGATGGGGGTTGATCGAGTTCACCAGGCAGATGGGATGCTTGTTGGTGATCTCGATGACCATCGTCAGCGCATCGTCGAAGGAACCGTCGACCTGAATGACTTGCGCGCCGTAGGCGATCGCGCCCGCAAGCTTGCCCGCCGCGACCTTTCCCTGGGGGATCAGCACAATGGACTTCATCCCGGCGCGCGCCGCGTAGGCTGCGGCAGACGCGGCTGTGTTCCCGGTTGAGGCGCAGATGACCGTCGTCGCGCCGCGTCCCAGGGCTTCGCTGACGGCGGCAGTCATGCCGCGATCTTTGAAAGAACCAGTCGGGTTAAGCCCTTCATACTTAATGAGAAGCTCAAATCCGCCACCCAGCTCGCGCGATAGACGGTCCGCCTTGATCAAGGGCGTATTGCCTTCGAGCAGGCTGACCGTCTGTGTGTAATAGGGGAGATCGAGCAGATAACCATATTTGTGAAGTAGTCCCTGGTACGTCATAATCGTAGTGTAGCATAAAAATTCATCACCACTTAATTTTCGCCCGATATACTCTGGCTTGATGAAGCGCTTATTTGTATCCCTGTTGGTGTGTGTTTTCTTGGTTTCTTGCGCAGAGGAAGCGACCTCTGTGCCTGTACGCGGCAGTGAGCCTGAAAGCGCGCCTGTCATCCTGCCGACGTATACGCTTCCCGCCCAGGCTGCTGCACCCTTGCTGCAGCCCACATCCACGAAGAAACCCAAGCAAATTTCACCGATTACTCCGCAACCAACACGGACGCCTACAGGGAGTCCTGTGTCTCCAACAAACGAAGCCGAGGCGAATGCGTGGAAAGCGTTGCCTGTCATTCCCGAGACGGTCGATACAAGCTTGCAACGAGTGTATGAGCGAGGGCTGGAGTTGGGCAACGACCCTCATGCTTTTTCAATCTTCGGGGACTGCCAGCTGCGTCCTGCTGAGTTCTTCGGCGTCTTTGAAAGAGATATCACGGTGATCGAGGATCTCTCTCCGGAATTGCAGGAAGTGGTGGATCATTTTGGAGGTTCCTTTAACCGTGAAAGCCCCACCGCGCAGGATGGCACAACCCCCGGCTCGTTGCTATGGACTCAATGGCATCGTGGCGAGTATGGCTGTACCTTTGCCGAGACGCCCGTAGAATGTGAGTTACGAATTCATCGCCCGTCATTTGTCATTATTCAGGTGGGGACACATTTTGAATCGCGCAATACGGAATATCTTCGCCGGGTCATTTTGCAGTTACTCGATGCGGGCGTAATACCGATCCTTGGCACGAAAGCGGATAACCGCGAAAAGGATGAGCGCATCAACCGCGATATGGTAATGCTCGCCGCGGAATATGACCTTCCCCTCTGGAACTTTTGGGGGGCAGTGTCGGATCTCCCCAACCGCGGGCTTTACACCCGTGACGATCGTCCCTTGCAGGGTGATATTTATCTCACCGAAGAGGCGCTGGAGCGCCATCGCATGACGGGGCTGGCGGCTCTGAACGTCGTCTGGCAGGCGGTGGCGGGAGAATAACAAAAGAGTAGAGCGGCTGCTCTACTCTTTTGTTAACCCTTTAGTGGCGGCGCGTCGCAATGACATTAACTACTTTGCCATCCTGGCAACAGTCACACCGGCGCCGCCCTCGTTGTCTTTTGGCTCCTCGAACGAAGCCACATACGGACTGGATCGCAACGCGTTACGGACGGCTTCGCGCAGCCTGCCTGTACCCTTGCCATGAACAATCCTTACAAACAGCAAGCCGGAGGAATAGGCTCGCTCCAGATAGCGGTCTAATTCTTCGAGGCCGTCTTCGACCAGTTTGCCGCGCAGGTTTAGCTCAATACCGGGGGAAGAGACGGTGGATGGGGGACGATTGACGATGGTCTTTGGTCTATCGTCCTCAGTCTGATTGCTGGATGGAGACTGCTCACCGGACTTTCTCGCCAGATCCGTCAGGCGCGCTCGGACACGCAGGCTTCCGATTTGAACCTCCGCGTCTGATTCGCCCAGGGCGGTGATCACGCCCTCCGTATTCAATGTATTGACAGTGACGCGCTCTCCCAGTGACAATGGACGATTGACAATGGACGATCGTCCACGGTCTACAGTTGATCGTCTCTCAACTGGCGCTTCGACTTTCTCTTCGATTTGCTCGATCTCCTCTTCGATTGTTTTGATCGCGTCCAGCGGCTGCTTTGCCTTCTTCAACTGTGACTTGAGAGAGTCGATATTTCTTTTTAGAATAGCAACTTCGAGCTCACCTTCGGCGCGTGCCTTGGCTAAGACGTCACGGCGCTCGTCTTCGATTTTCTCCAGGCGTTTTTCGAGTTCTCTGGTTTGCGCCTCGAAGCGGTCGCGTGCCTTTTCCAGTTTCTGGCGCTCGCGGGAAGTGCGGTTGCGCTCCTTGCGGATGTCATCAAGCAACTTGTCGGCGCGCAGATCATCCGGGTTGATCTCGCCTTTGGCGGATTCGATGATCGGCTGCGGCAGACCGAGTCGCTGGGCAATGAGCAACGCGTTGGAGCGCCCGGGTAGCCCGATGGTCAGGTGATAGGTGGGGCGGAGCGTCTTAATGTCGAATTCGAGGGAGGCATTGACCACGCCTTCCGTGGAATGCGCAAAGGTCTTGAGTTCCGGATAGTGTGTGGCGACCAGAGTGGTGCATCCCGTTTCGAGCAGGAAGCTAAGGATGGCGCGCGCCAGCGCCGCGCCTTCCTGCGGATCAGTGCCCGCGCCCAATTCATCGAAGATGACGAGTGAACGGTGATCGAGCTGCTTAAGGATGCGGATAATGTTCGTCAGGTGGCCGCTAAATGTGCTCAACGATTGCTCGATGGATTGCTCATCGCCGATATCCGCATAGACTGCCCGGAAGCAGGGCAGCTCCGAGCCGCTCTGCGCCGGAATGTGCAGTCCGCTTTGCGCCATGAGCACGAGGAGACCGACCGTTTTGAGCGAGACCGTCTTGCCGCCGGTGTTCGGACCGGTGATGATGATGGCACGCGTGCCGGGGTTGGGGTCCACGTCAATTGGTACGACCGTTTGCGGGTCGAGCAGGGGATGGCGTGCCTGCATTAAGCGGATCGACGATTGGCGATGGACAGTTGGCGATTGAGCTTCATCCTTCTGCTTTCTGTTTTCGATCTCGTGCAGGGCTGGCGCGCTCGCTCTCAGTTCCTCTGCGTACTTTGCCTTTGCAAAGATGAGATCGAGCATGGCAAGATTTTCAACACCGTACGTCAGTTCATCGCGGTGTTCGCCGATCTGCGCGGAGAGCTCGTAGAGGATGCGCCGTTCTTCGTCACGTTCCTGCAACTGGAGCTCACGGACCTGATTGTTAAGCTCTACAATAGGCAGAGGCTCCACGAACAGAGTCGCGCCGCTCGAGGATTGATCGTGAACGATGGCTTTGATCTGCCCTTTGAACTCGGCGCGCAGGGGGATGACGTACCGTCCATCGCGCTGGGTGATGATCGGTTCCTGGAGCTTGCTCGCCGATTCCGTCAGATACCGGCGCAAGCGCGACATGAGCCGGTCGTGGGCGATCTTGATCTCACGCCGTAGTGCCCCCAGTTTGGGGGAGGCAGAGTCCAGCACTTCGCCGCGGTCGGAGAGGACGCGCGAGATTGCATCCACCATTCCGTGTGACTCAGGCAATACCGCCGCTAGCTGCGCAAGCCGCGGGTATTCGTCTGTTTTCCGCTCGAGCGATTTCTTCAGGTCGCGGCTGGAAATCAGTGTGGATTTGACGTCCAGCAGTTGCTGCGGGTCGAGCACCCCGCCGCGCGCCGCCAAGTCCACCGCTCCGCGGATATCGTGCGCGCCGCCAATGCCGATATCCTGAATCGAAAATAGCTTCCGCGCTTCGCTGGTTTCCGCGAGACGGGCGAGGGCAAGATCGTATGACTCGGTGGGTTCGAGCGAGCGCGCCAACTCCATCGAGGCGGAGAAATCGCAG
>JAICRQ010000591.1 GCA_025966435.1 Anaerolineales bacterium
CCGGAGCCGCTGCGGCCGATGATGCAAACCACCTCACGCGGTGCCACCTCCACAGAAACTTGCTTGAGAACATGCAAGCGCCCAAAATATTTCTCGAGGTTCGATATCTTTACGATTGGCGCCATCTCAGCGATCTCCTCGGGCAAGGCGTGTCTCGATAATGCCTTGAACATAGGACAGAATGATTGTCATCATCCAATAAAATAATGCGGCAATGATCAGTGCTTCCAAATTATGGAACTGTGCTCGTCCAACTCTGGTGGCGCGCCACATCACTTCATGCACAAAACCGGTCGCCGAGACCAGAGCTGAGTCTTTGGTCATGGCGATGAAGTCATTGCCAATGGGCGGAATGGCAAACCGCAATGCCTGTGGAAGCACGACGCGTTTCATCGTTTGCCAGGGCGTCATTCCGAGGGCAATCGCCGCTTCGCGCTGACCTTTGCCGACCGAGGCTAAGCCTGCCCGGAAGATTTCGCTCATATAGGCGCCGTAGTTCAGCCCTAGTGCCAGAACGCCGGCAAAAAGCCCTGAAAGCACAATGCCCAGTTGAGGGAGAGCAAGAAAGAAGAAAAAGATCTGCAGGTAAAGCGGAGTACCGCGGATCAATGATACGTAAAATGTACTGAGTGCATAGAGAGGGGGAATTGTCGAGAGACGCCCCAGGGCTGCCAACAATGCCAGAACCGTAGCCAGCACTATGGAGAGAAACGAGACCCAGAGCGTTTGAGGGATTCCACCTGCTATAAAGCCAATGTTGTCCCGAATAAATTCGAAGTCCAGATCAATTGTTTTGATGCCAAGAAAATCTTGTCCACTGAATAGGTACAGGAGGATGAGTAATAGAATACCCCAGGACAAGCCAACGTTCCTGCGAAAGCTGCGTGAATGACGTTGTTGCGCCTCGAAAAGGAGTTCGGCTTGCGATAATGCCGGCTTGGTTACCTTCCCTGCTGTGGAGTCAGATCTCATGAGGTATGCCTTCGATGCGGAATAAGGAAAAGCATGGAAGCGGAGAAATCCGCTTCCATGCTGGTATGCAAAGCAGTCTTACGTTGGAGTCTGGGTCAGGTCTACGTCAAACCACTGGTTGGACAGTTCTGACAGGCGTCCATCACCGTGCATCGCATTGAAGAGCTCATCGACTTCAGCGCGCAGTGTCTCAGTAGAGAGACTGGATGATTTATCGAAGGCAGCAGCAAGATTCTCAGAGTAAACAGGAGAGCCAAGCTTGACTACAGGGAAATCCGCAGCGATGTTTGCATCCACCACGGTCTCAGACGTCACATACCCAACGAAATCCTCGCGGCCTGCGGCAATTGCCTGTGCGCATTCCTGATCTGTCTCGAGCGGAACAACCGTCACATTCGGAGCCTCTGCATAGATGGAAGATTCAGGTAAGCCAAGTCCTTCCATATCATGATTCAGCCACTGCTCGTAGGTGGTGGCGGTGCCCACGCACAGCGCCTGACCTTCCAGCCCGGCTAAATCGGCGATTCCAGAGTCGGCGCGTACTGCAATCACGGCCGGTGTGTAATAATAGGGAACACTGAAATCAAGAATCTGCTGGCGGGCTGTAGTAATGGTCATAGAACCAACGCTCACATCCCATTTGTCTGCCCAGTTGCCAGCCGTGATCGCGTCCCAGGATGGGGTGGCGAAACAGGTTTCCACGCCGAGGTGATCGCCAATGGCTTTTGCCACATCTACATCAAACCCCTGCATTTCGGCGGTAGTCAGAGCGTCTGATGGGCATTTGGTGTCGTCCGGTCGTTGGCCCTCGGTGTTGAGGAATGACTGAGGTTCGTAGTTCGGGTCTGTTGAAACAAGGATATATCCCCGTTGTTGGATCGCTTCCAGCAGATCGGCTGGTGCTGGCGTGGATGCGGCTCCACAGGCGGCGAGTACAAGTGAAGCCAGGCTAGCTACGATCATTAATTGATACAGCTTCTTCATGAGAAATCTCCTCCGGAATATTGTGCAAGTGTGGTCTTACAGGATAGTCACATACAGGATGAGGTCTGGGCGTCGGCGCACCTCCTCTCACATGAGCATATAATGTTAAGCATAGACTATTTTAGGCAATTATGCAAGAGAATTGGAATAACGTTTATCCGTAGATCGATTGCATTTTCCTGACATACATCGCTTTCTGCCTTTGGTTATTCGATTAATTCGCAATGGTATTATTCAGCCCGAGACCCCTTCAGGATGCTGTTCATTGGGTACCGATTTTGAAGGGATACTGTATGCTTACTTCTTGACCTCTTGATCTTCTTTCTTGGCC
>JAICRQ010000260.1 GCA_025966435.1 Anaerolineales bacterium
GGCTCTCGTAGCCATACTTGTCCTTCTCTCCACCATTGTCCCCACAAGAAATGTGGCAGCTCAGAACCCCATCAGAGTCGTTCCGGGCGCCATGGGCTTTGGCACCTTCACACCAGCGGGGAGAGGTGGTGCAGTTCTCTATGTCACGAACCTCAACGACAACGGCTTGGGGACCTTACGCTCGGCATTGACCGCTCAATTTCCGCGGACGGTTGTGTTCAAGATCTCCGGCACAATCACCCTGGCGAGTGACATTGTCGTCACATCACCCTTTTTGACGGTTGCCGGACAAACGGCTCCGGGCGAAGGTGTGCAAATCAGGGGTGCTCAGATCAAAATTGCCACACATGATGTGCTCATCCGCTACCTGAAGGTGCGTACCGGCGATTTGATCACCATAAGCGACCCTGCAGACCGGGACTCCCTTGCATTGAATCATGCGACAGAAGCCTATAGAATTGTGATCGATCACTCCACGCTGATCTGGGGTCCAGATATCGGCGGGATCAGCTTCCTGAATGGAGTCCGTGATGCAACGGTGTCGAATTCCATTTTGGGGGAAGGGCTATATATTTCCAACCATCCTGAAGCAATCGCGCTGGAGACGGGTCACTCTATGGGCGCTACCATCACACAGTTAAATCCAACCTCTCACCCCACTCGGATTACGCTGCATCACAACCTGCTGACAACATCCTCCGACCGGAATCCGCGAGTGATTGGCGGGGAAAACATCGACATTGTGAACAATGTGATCTACAACTGGCGTAACTCTGCGTCCCAGGGGAACCCTGTAAAGTTGAACCTGCTGTACAACTATTACATCAAAGGTCCCATGTCCACAAACTCCTCTGCCCTGGTTGCCTGGAAGCCCGTTGCGCAAGCAGGTACTACGCTTCGGTCAGCTTCTGTTTACACAGGTGCGAATCTAACCGAGGGATTCACCGCCGTTCGTGGCGGCCCGCCTCATGTGTATGCGACTGCGCGCTTTACGCCCTACTCGATGGCTTCAGAGGATTCCCCGCAGGTTGCCTATCAGAAGATCGTAAATGATGTTGGCGCAAACCGCCAGGTCAGCGGTCCGGGCGGGACGATGGTCGTGATTCGGGATGCCGTAGACAGGCGTATCATCAATAACCTAATCAACCGGCGCGGAACGTTTCTGAATGGCGTGGCTGCAAATGGGGTGGGCGGTTTTCCTGCTATCTCATGGCCAACCCTGGCGGCTGGCACCCCCGCCGTGGACAATGATAACGATGGAATGCCAGATGCATGGGAAAATCTTTACTTTGGGACCACGTCCCGCGGAAAGTGGAACGACTCCAGGGGTGACTTCGACTCCGATGGGTATACCGATTTAGAAGAATATTTGAACGAGACAGACCCCACGGCACGATAGGTGTCTTCGGTCTAGAACAAATAGGTTGCTGCTGCGAATAACGCAGCAGCAACCTATTTAATGTAGCGTGCATTCGGGATAATGGGATCAAAAGGAATTAGCTGTATTTGCCAGTATGAATGTATATGGGGGAAATTACGATCCGAAATAGAAACTTTGCTGATCGGGCCAGGGAAGAATACCTAAACGATCTTGAGGGTTTTTATAGAATTCTTCAAGATGTGTACAAAAAGCCATACACTTTTCCGTTGATATCTAAGTTGCGCTCGATCGACTCACGTATCTCAGCCGATTACCTGAGATCCGGAAGAAAGTTCAGTACTAGAATGATCTCGTTTGTTTTACCACCCCAATCAGAACCTCCATATGACCGCAGATCACTCACCTCGATGAGCTCGCTGCCGCTTAGGACAGTCAAATTCATGCCCGTTAAAGCGATCTGTTGAGAATTTTCAGGGTTGATCGCGGCGGCGTCCCATGTGTTCTGGATCTCGGTAGTCTTACCAGTCGCCGCATCGTAGTAGACAATGTTGTCGTCAGTCCTGCAGGCGAGTAGTCTTTTTTGATGGTCGGCTTCCACTCGCTGGCAAACTTGCTCGGTTTGGTTGACCTTACCGGTGGGTTCAACGACTGAGAGTAAATTTTTCTCAACAGTAAGAGCGACGTAAATACCTTGCATCGTTACGACCGAATTTGGATTGATGCCGAATGCACCTTTGCCCATGATTCGATCGGTTTCAATGTCGATCTCCATGAGTTGGCCGTCTGCCTCCCGGATAGCAAAGAGCAGTGGGGAACTTTCTTTCAATGGGAATTCTGGCATTTTCATGCCTTCGTATTCTTTCAGCAGATTTCCGCCGAAATCGTAAATTCTCACGGAGACGTTACCGTCTTCATCCCGATACTCTGTTGCATACTTGCAATTCGTCCAGTGGACAGACGGATTGGAGAAGTCTCCGGTTTCAAACTCCCAGATGTTTTGAACCAGGGGAAGTTCTACTGTCCTGCCATCTCGCCATTCAATGTAAGCCCTATCGCCAACTTTCGTTGCTCGAAGGTATGGCTGTAAAGGGCACCAATTAGGTGCAGCAATAACTTTCTTATGGCGAACCAGTTTGGTCAGAGGTGTTTTGACAATTCGGCATTTGTTGCTGAAGTCACCTGTGTCAGTGTCGTATTGATGCTCAATGCGACTTGGGAAGTAGAAAGTGACTGTGTAATAGATCGTTTCTCCCCAGTTTTCGATGCCAGGCACACTTAAGGTTTCGCTATCCAAACGATCCAGCCAAAAGTTAGGTGTCGTATAGGTATGACCCTGATCATCGCTGAACGTTGCGACACCATAAGGATCCGGACCGTTGGCTACCTCTATGTTGCATGCTTCCTCATGCTCATTAACCCAGGCCATTGCCTCAACAGGGTTATTTGGAGTTTCGGGCACGGGAGGGATGACGAGCGTGGGGGGATCGAGTGGGCTGTTGCTGTTTGCAACCTCGTTGCGATCATTCTTATTCTTACACTTCTCTTTTCTTTCGCCATTCTTCTTTTTGCACTTTTTCTTATCTTTGTCAGAGTTGTCGTCATTACCCTTTGCCTTGCACTTTTTCTTCTTCTCTTTTTTGCACTCATCCTTGTTCTTGTCGCTGTTGTCGCTAATGTCGGCTGCCTGGACAACTGTAACGCCCAGATTGAGAGCCGGCATGAGTTCGGGCAGGACGAAGAAAGTTAAAGTCAGCACTATAGCCAGCCTGATCAAAAGCTTGTTCATGATATTTTCTCCTTTTGAGCGAACTTCTTTATAGATTACTCATTTCAACATGCTATTTTTCATATCCGCTCAAGTATTTCTCGTACCAATAAAAAAATTTTCAAGTCTCCTGTCGTTTAGGACAAGAGTAGTTTGTGAAAGTGTAGGTGCCGTTCTCTTTGCGATACCTTCCATTGCTGCCATAGGCAGACCTATTGACAGTGAAAAAAGATCTGCATATCGAATGCTTAAGGCAAAAACGAGCACAACTTGATTTTCTGCAAAGGTAGAGATAAATTTTCTCGTGAACCTTCTGGCAATCAAGCGAGCACTAATGTATTCGGTTTTGTTTTTATCAGTCAGTGCGGTGTACTTTTTGGCTCCCCTTGTCCAGAAAATCGAGCAGAAGTATAAAAGACCACAAAAAGGCTTGAAAGCAACGAGAAGATTTCTAACTACACGATAAATGCTACAGGCAAGACCCTCAGGCAGGTCAGGAGTAAAGTGCAATTTCTGCAATGCTAATCGGGCTATATATCTATATTACAATAAAATCTCCTTAGTGAAATCCATCGACTGGGGGGAGTTTAGCTCCGCCACTTGGGGGAGTAGTTACAGCAGGATACGTGTCGCGCACTGTTAGACAATAGCTCAACCCCTACACGGCATCGAAGTATCTCAAAAATGAATTATCGGCAGACGGAACGTTTTGAAGAAATCGTTGCCATCATCGCCTGTTTTACCATAAAACAGATATGCAGCCGCAGGGGTATATCAGGTAGAATCGACATAACATAGGTGATTCATGGCGAAATTATTTGTTTCTTATTCCCGGCGGGATTCGGCGGCAGCCCGAAAACTAATCGAGGCATTCCGCTCGATCGAGCAGGACGTATGGGTAGACTGGGAGTCCATCCCTCCGGCTGTGGACTGGCTCGAACAGATCTTCCGCGGCATCGAAGAAGCGGATGCGTTCATTTTCATGATCAGCCCGGACTCCATTGCATCGGAAGTGTGCAAGGTGGAGCTCAACCGGGCGGCGCAGAACAACAAACGCATCATCCCCATCGTCCTGCGCGACGTGCCGCCGAAGGACACTCCCGAGAGCATCCGCAAGCTGAACTGGACCTTCATCCGCGAGGGGGATAATTTCGAGGAAGGTCTGGCAAAGGTCAAAACCGCGATCGAGCTGGACCTGGACTGGCTGGAAGAACATCGCCGCCTGCAGGTCCGTTCCCTCGAGTGGCACCGCAAAAAGGACCCGAGCCTGCTCCTGCGCGGGCGCGATTTGCGCAACGCCCGGCATATGCTGGCGACCGCCACAGCCAAAGACCCAACACCCACAGACCTGCAAACGACATTCATTCAACACAGCGCAAAGAGCGAACGGAACCGGACCATCACATGGATTACAACCGGCATCGCTGTGCTCTCCCTGGCACTCCTGTCTTTTCTTGCGACGGAAGCACGAGATCGTGCCGTAACGGCTCAAACAGCGGAAGCGCAGCAGAGACAAACGGCAGTCTCTGCGTTGACGGAAGAAGCCAAACAAAGACAGACGGCCGTCGCGGCACTCACCGAAGAAGCCAAACAACGGCAGACGGCGGTCGCAGCGGAGGCAGTTGCCGTCCAGAACGAGATCGCGGCAGAAGCCCAGCGCAGCGCCGCCCGAGCACAGATCTACCTCAACCGTCCCGGCGAGCTCTATACAAGCACGCTCCTTGCCATCGACTCCATGAAGAGGCTCCCTTCCGACGAAGCCGAGGAAATCCTTCGCCGGAACATCAGCCTGCTCCCGGCGCCCGTGAAGCAGTTCGCGCAGACAGGCCGCATCAACGCCCTCACTTTCAACTCGCAGGGCAATACGTTTTTCACGGCCAGCGCCGACGGCACAACCTGTGCCTGGAACATCGAAGAAGAGACTGTAAAAGAACTTTTCTGCACGCTCCCGGGTCCGGCGGGAGTGAATGCCCTGGCGTTCAATTCGGACGCTTCCCTTCTCATCACAGGGGATCAGACGGGACTCGTTCAGATATTAAACCCGGCGACGGGAGATGTGCTGCAAGCCTTCCAGCGCGTGGGACCGGCCTCCGCGCAGACGGAGATCGTGGATGTGGAAAACAGCGCCTCAGGACAGGAACCGACGGGAATCCCCGTCCGCAACATAAGCATCCGCCCCACCCGAGAACGGAAGCTCGTCGTCACTTATGACGACGGACAGACGCCCATCTTCGACCCTCTCACAGGCAAACTCAGTGCCCGCATCTCGTCCGTCAGCCGCCCGAATGTTTCTGGCCTCAGCCCGAATGGCGCCTGGCTGGCAACCGGTTCTGAAAACGGGCGCGTGTCCATTTTGAATCTCACGGAGAA
>JAICRQ010000353.1 GCA_025966435.1 Anaerolineales bacterium
ATGATCAGCCGAAACGTCACCATGGCGTTTTCCGCAGAAATGGCTGGCACCGATGGAAAGCACATGCTGGATATCCACCACATGCAGGAGGACAATGGTTCGGTAGGGGTAAGCCCTTCGGCGACGGCATACTTCGCAACCTATGTCAAACGAGGGGATGAGGCTTCTCTGAAGTATTTGCACAGTGTGATGAAACCGGATGGAGGCATGCCCAATGTGGCGCCGTTCGATATCTTCGAGATTGGATGGACACTGTGGAACCTCAGCTTCATCCCTGATCTGAAAAAGAATGGGAAGCTCCAGCCCCATCTCGACTTCCTCTCGAAAGCCTGGCAGCCAAAACGCGGCGTAGGCTTTGCTGCCGGGTATTCTGTCAAAGACAGCGACGATACCGGACTGGTCTATGATACTTTATTACGATTCGGCATCGAAAAAGATCTTGCCAGCGTACTACTCTATGAAGAAAAAGAGCACTTCCGCTGTTTCGATCTGGAAGCTAACCCATCCATCAGCGCCAATATTCACGTGCTGGGCGCACTGGGGCAGGCAGGGCTGGACCAGAAGAATTCTTCTGTGCAGAAGGCTCTGCGTTTTCTGCATAGAGCAAAGGGGACGAATCACTTTTGGGTGGACAAGTGGCACTCCTCCACCTATTACGCAACCTCACACGCCATTATCGCCTGTGCAAAGCTTGCGAGCGGACTCGTACAAGACTCCGTCGAGTGGCTCCTTGGGTCGCAGAACCGGGATGGCTCGTGGGGTACTTATATTCCCACTGCGGAAGAGACGGCATATGCCATCCAGGCGCTCTGGTTCTGGAACGAGAATGTTGCCAGAGTACCCAAGAGCGCATTGAAACATGGGGCACGCTGGCTTCAGGAACACATGGACCAACCTTATCCACCGTTATGGATCGGCAAGTGCCTGTACAACCCCAGTCTGGTAATTCGTTCGGCTGTCATCAGCGCGCTGGCACTGGCTCAGTAAAACAGTGAAAAAATACATCGAATCTCTCCTCACTGTTCCTGCCGCCGACCCCGATGACGCGCGGCGCAGGAGGCTTCTTAATATCCTGCTGCTGGGAACAATGATTGCGGCACTGATCGGGGTGGCTGCTATTGGCATCGACAGCCTGACAAACCCGTTGTCCAATCCGGCAGAGCTGCAAGTGACATTGTTTGGGGCAATCTTCGTCACCGTCGGAATTTTGGGAATTTATCAAATTAATCGCCGGTTTTCCGGACAATGGGCAGCTTTCCTCTTCCTGCTCCTCCTGACGTTTGTTTTTGCCCTGACAGACACACCGATAAACCTGACAGAGGGGCGTTCCCTGTTCCTCTTTACAATTCCCATCATCATGGCAAGCTTGATCCTTGCCGCCCGCGCCAGCTTTTTGTTCGCAGCAATCAGTAGCGGAATCATTGTCTATTTGTCATTGTCCATCGATCATGTGGTCAACCTTTTTGGAATTATTGGTTTTTTCATGGTCGCGCTGGTCTCATGGTTAGCAGCGCGCAGCCTGGAACAGGCTCTCAGGGAGCTGCGGGTGATCAATGCAAATCTGGACCAGGTGGTGATCGAACGGACTCGGGAACTGGCCCAAGCTCTAGAACGCGAGCGAATCGAAGCAGGTCGAAACCAGGCGATTTTAAACTCGATTGCCGACGGTGTTGTTGTTTTCGATACCCGGTGGAATGCTATCCTGGTCAACCCGGCGCTGCGAGGCATACTCGAGATGCCGACAGAACTAATCGTAAATAAGAATTTCAGCGACCTGATCGAGCATCCGCGGCTTTCGCCAAGGAGTCGTCAGCTTCTGTACGCTATGATGCAGCACAGTACCCAGCCGCCCAGCTTTCGCATCGAATGGGACAAGAAGACCCTGTCGATCAGCGCCGCCCAGGTCTATGACAACTCCAAGGATGGAAACACCAATATTGGAACGGTCACCGTTTTCCGCGACTTTACGCGGGAAGCTGAGGTGGAAAAGCTGAAAAGCACATTCGTTGCCATTGTGTCCCACGAGCTGCGCACACCGCTGAATGCGATACTTGGATATGCAGAGATGTTCAAGGAATCGGTCTATGGTCCCATGAACGACAAACAGGTGAACATGGCGGAGCGTATCATGAAAAATACGCAGCGCCTGCTTGGGCTAATCAACGATCTACTAGACCAGGCGCAGATGGAGGCTGGCAGGTTGACCATTCAAATGGCCCCCGTGCGCCCGGCGGATCTGCTGGAAAATATGCATAGCGTGATGGATCAAATCGCGCATGAGAAAGACTTGAAGCTGACTAGCGAAATTGACGATGGTCTCCCGGAACTGCTAAACGGGGACGGAGCGCGCCTGCAGCAGATTTTGGTCAACCTGGTCAATAACGCTGTCAAATTTACCGATCGAGGCGCAGTACACGTCCGGCTATTTTGCCCGTATGAAAACAAATGGGGCATAGAAGTTTCTGACACCGGCTCGGGCATCCCCGAGGAGGAACTGCCGAAAATCTTTGAGACGTTTCACCAAGTGGAGAGTGGTGCCACCCGTGTCCATGGCGGGTTCGGGTTGGGTCTGTCCATCGTCAAGCAGCTGGTCACCTTGATGGGTGGTGAGATCCATGTGCACAGCAAAGCAGGTACTGGGACCACCTTCACTATTACTCTGCCGCTCGTTGTTCCGGCAGGAAGTCTGGAGAAATGGAGAAATCTATGAGTCAGCTAGCTTTGATCATTGAGGATGATGAAGATCTTGCCAGTATCTTCGCAGAAGCCATGCGAGGTGTCGGCTTCGACGTGGAGCTCGTTGCCGATGGGAGGGTCGCCCAAGAGCGGCTGACAAACGGCGTCCCCCCCTTCCTAATTCTGCTGGATATGCACCTTCCTCACATTTCCGGCGCTGATTTGCTGACGAACATCATCAAGAAAGACGAGCGGTTCGCAAAAACCATTGTGATCATCACAACCGCCGATGCCCGCATGGGAGAGGCTTATACCGAGCAGGTTGATTTCGTGATGATCAAGCCCATCTCGTTCGTTCAATTGCGTGATCTCACAAGCCGCCTGAAACCCAAGGAACAGCTATAAACGTGAATGACATAAAGACGCAGTGGTCACAATCAAGGGCCTATCGCATTCTGCTGGTCCTGGCAGTGATTTATGCACTACTGCGGCTTGCCGTCCAGATCTTTCTTTTTTCGGATGCCATGAGCCCGGAAGCGGTTGCAGAGGGCGTTCAGGTCTCAGCCGATTTACAGCAATCGTATATTGCATCCGTCCAGCGTTTTCAGGCGCGCGAGGATCTATACCTCAAGGGTTCACTGGAACATGTAGAAGCGCATTATCTCTACTCCCCTGCCTTTGCATTTTTCTTCGCGCCCATCCTGCTTTTACCCTTGCCGATTCTTCTGCCGCTGATGGTAGTCATTCACATCGCGGCATATGCATTGCTCTTCATCTGGTGGCTTCGCATCTTCAAGAAAACCAATCTCCACCAGATTGCGAACCAGTGGGTACGCCTTTTGCCGCTTTATCTCGTGTTCTCCCCCTTCTGGGATGACCTGTCCTATATGAACACGTACATGATCGTTGCGCTGTTCGCCACTTTCCTCATCGAAGCAATCTTGAACGAAAAACTGGGATGGGCGTCCTTCTGGCTGGGAGCAGTTATCTTGCCGATTAAACCACACTGGGCATTTGCTCTAGCCTTACCGCTGTTATTGGGGAGGTATCGATTCTTCCTTCGATTACTTGTTGGCGCTACATTGGCATACCTGACCGTGGCAGGGATTACGATCCTGGCGGGCGGTGTCGAATACGGCATCCGACAATATCAGGATTACTTCGAATTTTTATCCCGCCTTACGCGTGACTATCCCTGGTGGGGTCCTGATAAACCTTTCCTCGGCTACAACCATTCGATACTGCAAATCGTTTTATACGTTTTGGGGGTATCCGCCGCCAACATGAGGCTGGCAACGATTATCAAATTCGTACTGCTCATCCCGCTGGGATGGGTCAGCCTGCAGGTCCTTCGTAAACCGGTCAATAAGGCTGGACATGAGGTTCCAGAAAGAGCGCTGGCTCTGGTCTTTGCGCTTTATCTGGGTGCATTCATCTGGCTGGATATGGTCTGGGAATTATCGCTGGGGATTGTGATCTTTGCCTATTTGCTTGCGACCTCGGAATGGAAGGGGACTCGAGCCTTTTTATGGGCGTTATTCGCACCGTATGCGCTACTGGATATCTGGCGGCTGGTCAGCTACATCGCGCTGGGAGATAGCGTTCTTTACGAGGGGGCTTATGTATTGACTGACCCACTGATTTATATTCCCTGGATC